>JAAYXQ010000053.1 GCA_012515825.1 Fibrobacter sp. | reverse complement strand
AACTTGGAGTAACTGAAGAAGAGCTCACAGGAACAGAAGAGGAACTTGACTTCACAGAAGACGATGATTGTCCGCTGCAAGTATTCAAGCTGGCATTGGATTTTGCAAAAGTGTAATAGGAATCAACGGGTTCTTGAATGGTTAATCCAATAACGCCATCTGCAATTCTAGCATTTAGATTTGAAGTGTTCATCCATTCTTGATAGTCCGAATTACTCCCTCCACCAACTCCATAACCATCATCGGCAATTATACTTTTGCCTAACCATGATTTAACATTGGCCCATGTGACATTATTATTGTTGTCTCCTCTGATTCGAGAATTGTCTCCTTGAGTGCGACCTCCAGAAGTAAAGGCATAGTCAATTTTACTTTTATCAAATAAATTATACCATGTGGCCAAATCATTATTAAACCAAGGGGAAATATCTACAGCTATTTTAGCATTTGGAAGCTTTCCTTTAATGGTAGAAACGATTTCATTAAAATATTTTCCAGCAAGATTGGCATCTGGAATGCCTCCGCCATCTTGGTTCCAGGAGGATTTTGCATCTCCCGTGACGGAGTATTGGACAAAGTCTGGTTCAATCAACCAAATGATGGCTTTATCGGTTCCATAATCAGAGGCGATTCCTTGTGCGTAATTGGAGTAACGTGAAATAATAGAACTCCAATGGTTACGAATCATATTCGCTCCACCAGTACAATGGTTGGGAGAACCCATGTCGCAATCTACTAATCCATTGTCTTTGCCGTACTCGGCAATCACATAGGCATAGATTACTGGGGTGACGTTATTCGATTTGGCTGTTCGAATCATTTCGCCTTCCCAATAAGTATTATAATCGTTGTTGTCACCCAACCATATAGCCACATGGTCTAAGTTGGATAAAGAAGCGCCGCTTTTCCATTGACGGCCAAAATTAAATGTGCAATTTTCAAAGCCTGCAAAAGCAGTTGAAAAAGCCATTAACGAGAAGAAAAGAACTTGTAATTTTTTTTGCATACGATTCCCAATGATAAATGTTTTTTTCAAACACCACCCTAACGACTAATGCATAATTAACAGTAGTCGTATCCCACACTAATATCCATCTCTAATTTACAGTTTTATAGCATAAATGCTTGTAAAAAAGACATTTACAGAGATTTTTTAGTGTCGTTTTTATGTGACCTAAAACAAGTTGAGGTGATTAATCTCGTTTATTGATTTTGTGGATCAAAAACTTGAAACGATTTCTAAAAAAAAGAAAAAAATAAGTGCTCTAAATCATAGACACAGATTCTTTTCTTGTGATGAAGTATTAAAATATTTACTCTAAATACGTATAGCCGTACAAACCAGAACGATAAATATTCAGAAATTCTTTACCTTCTTGCAAGGTGATTTTACCTTCTTTAACGGAACCAGCAACCCAGTTTTCCATTGTGCGAACAAGAGCTTTATCACTAAAGTTCACGTAGTCTAGCACATCTTCTACAGATTCACCATCAATAATTTTTTCAATTTTATATGAGTTATCATCGCAAACAATATGAACGGCGTTGGTGTCTCCAAATAGATTGTGTAAGTCGCCTAGAATTTCTTGGTAAGCACCTACAAGATACACGCCCATATAATAAGGCTCGTCTTTTTTTAATGGATGTAAAGGTAGTGTTCTTGAAACTTCTCCGCCACGCACGAACATGTCAATTTTTCCATCGGAATCACAAGTGACATCTTGTAATGTGGTTTCAATCGTTGGTTCTTCATTTAAACGTTGGATCGGCATGATAGGGAAGATTTGATCAATCGCCCAGCTATCAGGAAGGCTTTGGAATAAAGAGAAGTTGCCAAAGTATTTTTCAGCTAAAAGGCGAGGAAGACTGCTGAGTTCATAAGGAGGGTGTCTCAAATCTTTTGATAAACGATCTACCGCTTGTGCAATGCTCCAGAAAAGTCTTTCCGTCATCGCGCGAGTTTGTAAATCGACAGAGCCCAATTTAAAACCACTTAAGGCATCGTCATTTAATTGAATGGCATCATGCCAGTTTTCTAAAAGATTCTTTGGGGTAAGGCCTTTGTATATCGAGTAAAGGTCTTTTACAATATCAGGAGCGTCTTCTGGAATTTCATGAATTTCATCATCGAAAAAAGCAGGCCCTGCGGTTTCTAGAATGTTGAAAATCAAAATAGAATGATGTGCTGCTAGGGCTCGCCCTGATTCTGCAATCACGTTTGGATGAGCTATTTCACATTTATCGCAGGCATCTGCAATAGAGTAAATTACGTCATTAGCGTATTCTTGTACTGAGTAGTTCACAGAACTTGCATTACTGCTTCTTGTTCCATCATAATCTACGCCAAGCCCGCCACCAATATCGACGTACTCGAGATTCATTCCAAGTTGTTTTAATTGAATATAAAATTGAGATACTTCACGAAGGCCCGATTTGATTTTTCGGATATTGGTGATTTGGCTTCCTAGATGGAAGTGAATGAGTTTGAAACAATCGCACATTTGTTCTTCGCGAATGTAGTCGAGGGCTTCCAAAAGGTCTGAACTATTTAAACCAAACTTGCTGTGATAGCCGCCAGATTCTTCCCATTTACCAGAACCGTTGCTAGCGAGTTTAATACGAATACCAATATTAGGCCTAACTCCAATACGTCTAGAAAGCTCAACCACTAAATGAAGTTCATTCATTTTTTCCACAACAATGAAAATATTCTTTCCCATTTTTTGTGCGAGAAGAGCGAGTTCAATAAAGTCTTCGTCTTTATAGCCGTTGCAAATAATTAAGGCTTCAGGGTTATCCATGTTGGCAAGAACGGCGTGAAGTTCTGGCTTGGAACCAGCTTCTAAACCAATATTAAATTTCTTTCCGTGACGAACGACTTCTTCTAAAACGGCGCGTTGTTGGTTGACCTTGATAGGAAATACGTTATAGTATGTTCCATTAAAATTGTATTCTTTGATGGATTTAGAAAAGCATTCATTAATTTTTTCAATTCGGTTATCTAAGATATCAGGGAAGCGTAATAGCATTGGGGTGGATACATCACGAATGGCGAGTTCCTGGAGTAATTCATAAAGATCTATCGAAGGGCCTTTCGATTTTAATGGACTGACTGTAGCATGCCCTTTTTCGTTAATATCAAAATAATTAATCCCCCAACCTCTAATGTTATAAAGGTCTCTGGAATCATCGATACGCCATTTTCTCATGATTTACCGTATTGGAAAAGTGAAACGAGATAAACGATAGAAAAATAGAATGGTATTATGAATAAGGAAAAGAAATAAAAATAAAAAAGACGCCTCTAAGTAAAGGAGGGTAACTTAGAGGCGTCAGGGAGTGTTTGGGTATGAATAAATTACTTAAACAAAAAAGAGAAAACAAATCGTTTTCGGATCTTCCTGTATACCTAAGTATACAACGCTATTAATAATTTAAGGTGAAAGAAAGCCCTGTTCTATAGAGATGCATATTGAGTTTTTTTTGTATTTGGATCTCAAAATGGCATAAAAAAGACCAAAAAGGGCTTGTTTTTATTTGGGTGCTTTGCCTCCAGGAAAAGGGCTTTTTTGACGTTTTTTCTGGATATATTAGCTCATTTTTAAAAGAAATATTCTTTTCGGGGAGGATAGAAAAGCCAAATAATAGTTGTGGGCGATGGTTTAATTGAGAAAAGGAATTCCCTTGGAGCTTGATTTTAGAAAACAGTTCTATTTCTTTTTTTGGTTTTATGGATGCATGAAGGCGAAATTGGGGCTTGTAACATTTTTGTTGCATTTCGCGGCAAGCCCAACTGGATTCGAAAAATCCTTTAGAATGGAACGCTTTTAAGGAGACGCCTGTGCTTGCTAAAGTAGAGTTAGAGTCTATCGGGATGTTGATTTTCTCTGAAAAAAGTAGTTCTAGAAATGAAAACCTGAATTTTTGATTTTGAATCGACCAGATTGTACTTCGGGCAACGCTTTTCGGGAGTACGAGTGGGCTAGAAAGAGAGTCTTTTGTGTGAATATATAATTCCCCTTGCCAGTGCCAAAGCTCATCTTTTTGAGGAGGCGTTTTTAGTCGGATTCGAGCAAGCGGTAACTTTTTCAATAGATCAACCCATAAGGAAATATCCATGCTTTTATTTTGGTATCGAGAGAGGAAAAAAAAGTTTTTTTGAAAAGAATAAATATGCAAATGAAGCTGATGCGGCTTTTTTGTGAAATGAGTTTGAAATCCAAAGTCTACGTTTGAAGTAAAAAGGAAGGAGAGTGAATGATTCTGAATGGCAAGGTGGCCGAAGTACCCGTTCATGGGCTCAAGCGGAATTCCAGTATTTAGTAGGCTGTACGTTAAATGGCCTAAGATGGCTTTATTCTTTTTTCGCTCATATGTTAATGTGAAAATAGAATCTGGGCGTGCTTCAAAAACAAAGGGATTAAAAAAAGACTTTATTTGAAGGCGCTGCTTCTGTATTTGAGCTAAAGAGTCAATTTCTGCTTTCCAATTAATGTAGGCGTATTGGTTTTTTCTTTTCGTTTTCTTTTGTTTTTCTAACTCGCATTTTTGATTTAAAGTGGATTCCAGAAGAGAACAAAAGCCTTCTTCATCTTGACTATCCAGTAAGAGCAAAAATTCTTCTGCTTCTTCGTAAGAAATGAGGCCGTCATCCCACCACCAGAAGACTTCTTCTGCTTGAGGGAGGGCCATAGAGATGATATTTAGCAGTAAAAGATGCCAGAGTGTTTTTTTCATAGAGATTTGTTTGTTTCACTAGGTAATGAAACAATCGTTCCTGTTTTTTTTCAGTGAATAGGTATTGCACCTTTCTTTAAACGATTAAAACAAAGAGTTTTTTTAACTGGCGTAGAAAAAGTTTTTTTACATTTATAAACATGTCTTTTAATAGAAAAAATAAAGTCCGAACAGATTTTCCTTTATTCAATGGAAAACGAGTCTCTCCTTCGATGGAAGGCTTAAATAAGTTAATGCATTTTCATGGTGTTGAACTCCAAAAGGAAACACTTGAAAAACTTTGGGCTTTTCATCAAATGCTTCGAGAACATAATGAAGATCAAGATCTCACTCGATTAAATGCGTTTGAAACGATTGTGGAACGCCATTATGCAGACTGTACATTGATCAATGCTTTTGTTCCCAAATGGCCTTCTCGAATGATTGATGTGGGGAGTGGTGCTGGATTTCCTGGTATTCCTCTGAAATTAGTGAATCCAGAAATTCGCCTTACTTTGTGTGAACCAAGGCCTAATCGAATAGATTTTTTGAATAAGGTGATTCAAGAATTGGGCTTAAAAGGGATTGATGTCTTTGGCCATAAAGTCACTAGTCGTAGCATGACGATTGCAATTGATGGAGTGATTAGCCGTGCTTTTGAATTAATGGAAAAAACACTTCCACGTTTGGAAAATTCTTTGAAAGTGGGTGGACGAGTGTATTTTATGAAGGGCCCAGCGGTTCAAGAAGAATTAGAAACGTTACGCCCTGAAGAATATGGTTATAAACTGGTAGGGAAGCATTTTTACACCATTCCACAAAGCACTCAAGATCGCGCCTTGATAATCTTAGAACGCACCGAAGAAAAAACCTCTAACGCCCGTTGAGTTTTTTCATGCCGAGACAAAGAAATGTCTCTCAAAACCCAATCTAGTTTTTTATGTAAAGTCGAGCGTTATTTGCTGGAAAACCAATAAAAACCTCATCTAACCCAACTCAGTTTTTTCATGAAGAGACAATAAAACGCTCATCTAACCCAACCCAGTTTTTTCATGAAGAATCAAGCGTAATTTGGTTGGAAAACAAATAGCGTAGATTCAAATGAAAAAACAATAGTATTCAATTAACAAATACTATTAAAATAGCAGACGGGAATGGTTGTT
>JAAYXQ010000052.1 GCA_012515825.1 Fibrobacter sp. | reverse complement strand
TAAGCTGCGAGTGCGTAGTTTTCGTTTGCACTTATGTTTTTCCGGTTTTTTTACGAGGCCAACCAGACCCTCGGCATGCAACTTACGCTTCAGCTACCCTGTCGAAACCAGAGCACCCCCGAAGTATACCTATAAATATAGTAAAATAATCAAAATATAGTTCTTCTTTAGTAATAAGGCCTTTTCAGTATTTCCTAATTCATTCTTTTTATTTTATATATATTTTTATAGAAATTTTTATCGGGATGGTTATATGAACAAAAAGACTCTTTTATTTTTATCCTTAAGTATTTTTTCTTTGATGGCTTGTAGCTCAAGCCCTACAGCAGAAGAAAAACTAGCTGAAAATTGCGAAAATGGGCATTTAGATAAATGTCTAGAAGGTTCGTGGAATTTAGCAGGGCTTTATGATAGAATGGATTTATCTGCTGCAAAAGTTACTTTTGAACCTACTAGTTCATTTAAGTTTAATGCAGACAAATCGTTTGAATTTACCCTTACTTCAGCAACCTCTCCAAGTTTTGCCGCTCCAGGATGTAATTATGATAAAAAGAACTGTACACCCAATCAATTAGGTTATTGGAGGGTGGAAGGGGATACATTAATTTTAACCCCTACGGGTGATTGTCTCCCTTCAAAGGACTATCCATTTATCGTGACCCTTGATAAAGACAATTTAAATTTAAACGGTCGCTTATTTCATGATACGGAAATTTGTGGTATAGGCATTCATCCTGTTTTAGTAGAAAAATATACTCGTCAGTAATCTTTTTTTTGATTTTTTTAATCCCTGCTAAGAAAATGCAGGGATTTTTTATTTTAATAGTTTTTGACCTCTTTCAAAATCCTACCACAATGATCTAATCAAAAAATACTCACACGATTCCAAAGTTCGGCTAAAATTCAATAGAATTGTTAACTATTATAAAGATTTTTAAGAATTTATTTTAACAATACTTCAAGAATCAAATTGGGGAATAATTTTTGTAATCGCGTCTCTAGTTTTTGAGTGAACTCGCTATAATTATCCATATCCAACACCACAAAATAAGGATGAAGATGAAGCACAACTTGAAAACTACTACCTATATGAAATAGATATAATTCCTTCAATTCGTACTCCCCTTTCGCTGTTTCTAAAACAATATCTTTAACACGCCTTCTGACTTTTTTATTGGATACTGTACGGCCAACAAGCGAAAAAAAGGATTGAGAAACAATACGGATGGGTTCTCGGATAATGAGAATCGAAATTAAAATCACGATAATCGAATCACCCACATAAGAGAGAAAACTCAGCGCATGTTTTTCTGGAATTAAAGTCACAAGAACTAAAGCAATTCCTGTTCCAAAAGTGATAAAAGTATCCATAAAAGCAGAGACCGTTTCCGTTTTCAAAACAGGACTATGACCTCCACTTCGTTCTAATTGCTTTCTGTAGTATAACCATACCCCTGTACAAAAAAATAGCATGGCGATAGTGTATATCAGAAGAGGAACCATCTTTAATGTTTCAACAGTCTCCCCTTTTACATAATGGAAAATATTTGTGAAACCCGTAAGAATGGCATAGAAGGTAATTGCAATCAAAAGAATGCCTTGTAAAAGAGCATACACATTTTCATAGCTATAGTATCCATAAGGATATTCTGCATTACTCACGTCTTTTCTTTTAGTAATACGCATGGCAATATAACAACTGACTGCAGAGACTAAACTAAAATTCCCATCAAAAGCAAGAGCATAAGAATCTGCAAAATAATAACCCACATAACCGCATATTGCCATAATGGCATTAAACCAGATTCCTGCTTTTAAAGCCCTTACTTCTATGGCCTTTAAAGCCAAAATATCCTTTTTTTCAAAAAGGGCTTCTCTTTTTTGTTTTTTGTGTAATAAGCGTTTTTTCACAGGTGAAGTCTCAGTAAAAAGAAAGTTTCATGACATTTGAGTCTGGTGTTTTTATAATTTGACATCTTTAAAAATAAAATGACTCCAAAAGCAAAATACAAATGTATTGCAGCTTAGAGAGACAAGCTAAAATTAATTAAAAAATTTGAAAGGATTTTCAAGTTTTTCTACCTTTTAAAAAAAAGAGGTACTAATGCTATTCAATTTAGACATGATTCAATCCGTTTATTCAAAAATTCCATCTCGAGTCGAAGAGGCTCGTCGTCAATTAAAACGTCCTCTCACTCTTTCTGAAAAGATTTTATACTCTCATTTAGTGGAAGGATCTCAAAACCAAGTTTTTTCTCGTGGTTCTGATTTTGCTGAATTTAATCCAGACCGCGTGGCTATGCAAGATGCTACAGCCCAAATGGCACTTCTTCAATTTACCACCGCTGGTAAGCCACAAACAGCAGTACCCTCTTCTGTTCATTGTGATCACTTAATTACTGCAAAAAACGGTGTGGAACAAGATTTGCCAACAGCTCTTCAAGAAAACAAAGAAGTTTATGATTTCTTATCTTCTGTTTCAGCTAAATACGGTATTGATTTTTGGAAGCCTGGTGCAGGGATTATCCACCAAGTCGTTCTTGAAAACTACGCGTTCCCTGGCGGTATGATGATTGGAACAGACTCCCATACTGTAAATGCTGGGGGTTTAGGGATGCTTGCGATTGGTGTGGGCGGTGCCGATGCCGTAGACGCGATGGTCGGATTACCTTGGGAACTCAAATACCCAAAAATCATTGGTGTAAAATTAACAGGAGCCCTACAAGGGTTTACCACACCTAAAGACATTATTTTAACATTGGCTGGCATTTTAACAGTAAAAGGCGGCACAAACGCCATTATCGAATATTTTGGTGAAGGCGCTCGTCAAATTTCTGCAACTGGAAAAGCAACGATTGCCAATATGGGTGCAGAAGTTGGGGCAACCTGTTCTACTTTTAGTTATGATGATTCGATGGCTCGCTTCTTAAGAGCTACAGGCCGTAGTGCTGTCGCCGATGCCGCCGATGCGATTGCAGACCACTTGCGCTGCGATGCAGAAATCGAAGCGAATCCTGAACTCTATTTTGACCGAGTCATTGAAATTGATTTATCCACATTAAAACCTCATTACAATGGCCCATTTAGCCCTGATCGCTCTTTTGTGATTAACGATATGGCTAAGTCACTACAAGAATTTGGTTCTCCAGAAACGGTAAGTGCTGCTTTAATTGGAAGTTGCACGAACTCAAGCTATGAAGACCTTTACCAAGCTGCTGGTTTAATTAAACAGGCCATAGAAAAAGGTTTAAAACCAAAAGCACCTCTTTTAATTAATCCAGGTTCTGAACAAGTACGTTATACAGCTGAACGCGATGGCTTAATGGATCTCTTCAAAGCCTTTGGTGCCACAGTGATGACGAATGCTTGTGGTCCTTGTATTGGTATGTGGGATCGTCT
>JAAYXQ010000051.1 GCA_012515825.1 Fibrobacter sp. | reverse complement strand
CAGTGATGGAAAAATTAAAAGAAGCGTATTTAGCGATTAATAGTAATGCTCAGATTGAAATTCAAACAAATGATTCCTCAGCAGGCATGGTCGCTGCAAAAGAAGGCACTTGCGATATAGGAATGGCATCTAGAGGATTAAAAGAAAGTGAAAAAGAAGTTCTTCAAAGTACAGTGATTGCAATGGATGGAATAGCCGTTATCGTTAATAATAAAAATCCATTAAAATCGCTTTCTATGTCACAAATTCGTGAAGTATTCACTGGATTCATACGCAATTGGGAGGCGGTCATTGAATAATCTGATCGCAAAATATAAAGAGAAAATAATGGAAGGTGTCTTTTTCGGCACCGCTCTATTCTCTATCTTTGCAGTCATTTTAATATGTATTTTCCTCTTTGCAGGAGGCGTTCCTGCCATTGCGAAAATAGGTGCCTTTTCTTTCTTGTTTGGCTCAGAATGGGCTCCAACGGATGATCCTGCTTCTTATGGGATTTTCCCGATGATTTTGGGAAGTTTGTATGTTACTGCGGGAGCCATATTGATTGGGGTTTCGATTGGTGTTTTAACTGCGGTTTTTATGGCATCATTTTGTCCACCACGCCTTCATAAAATATTAAAACCAGCCATTGATATATTAGCAGGAATTCCTTCTGTCGTGTATGGCTTTTTCGGTTTGATCGTTTTAGTTCCTTTTGTAAGATTACATCTAGGAGGTTCTGGAAGTAGTATTTTAACCGCATCTGTTCTTCTTGGAATCATGATTTTACCTACGATTATAGGAGTTGCAGAATCGGCGTTAAGGGCTGTTCCTTCTTCTTATTATGAAGGAGCTCTTGCTCTTGGTGCCACACATGAACGGAGTATTTTTTTCGTCGTATTACCTGCAGCTACTTCTGGCGTTATGGCTGGAGTTGTTTTAGGCATCGGTCGTGCGATTGGCGAAACGATGGCCGTGATTCTTGTAGCAGGAAACCAAGCGAGAATTCCAAATGGGATTTTGAATGGAGCTCGAACATTAACATCAAATATCGTTTTAGAAATGGGGTATGCTGCTGATTTACATCGAGAAGCGCTAATAGGAACAGGCGTTGTTCTCTTTGTTTTCATTCTAATCATCAATCTTTCGTTTTCTTATATGAAGAGGATTAAACGATGAAATTAAAAATGTATTTACAATACCCATTCTCTTTGTTATTAAGACTTTTGGTGATTCTAGCTACTGCCGTGACTTGTTTTACGCTCCTTTTTTTAATTGGATACATCTTAATAAAAGGGATTCCCTACTTATCGTTTGACTTATTTTCATGGACTTATAATTCTGAAAATGTGTCGTTTATGCCTTCCATAGTCAATACAATTATTATGGTCATAGGAGCTCTTTTAATAGCGGCTCCATTTGGCATTTTTTCAGCCATCTATTTAGTGGAATACGCCAAGCGAGGAAATAAAATGGTCGGAGCGATTCGTATTACGGCAGAAACGCTAGCTGGAATCCCTTCGATTGTTTATGGCTTGTTTGGTATGCTGTTTTTTGTAACCACATTAAAAATGGGGTATTCTCTACTAGCGGGTATTTTCACAGTAGCGATTATGATTTTACCTTTAATGATGCGGACTACTGAAGAAGCCTTGAAGGCAGTTCCCGATATTTTTCGTGAAGGAAGTTTCGGTTTAGGCGCTGGTAAATTAAGGACTGTTTTTAGAATCGTTT
>JAAYXQ010000050.1 GCA_012515825.1 Fibrobacter sp. | reverse complement strand
TCTCGCCCCACTGCTGAATGCTGATAAACTCCAAGAGTTAATCCCATCAAAGCATCTGAGCCAAAAAAGGCAGAGTAACGCGCAGTGTAATCTTTTATTGCTTTGGTTTCTATAGGAGGTAGTGAAGGAGGATTTTTTAACATTCCTGAAGCATCAAATAAAGATTCGTCGATATCCACACTTTGAGCAAGAATACCTTCTTCATCTTTTTTGGTGATTTCACCCATGGGATGATTAAACTTAATTCCATTTCGATCGTCTGGAATATGGCTACCAGTGACCATAATCGTTGGAATTTTCTGCTCAATCCCATAAAGAGCAATCGCTGGGCTAGGAATTCGGCCACAGTACACAAATTCGGTATTTAATTCTTTGGCCGCTTGAGCAAGAGCAGAGAGAATACGTCCTGTACTTGGGCGCAAGTCCCCTGCAACAGCAATCGTTTTTGATGCGTTATAATGAGCGGAACAGTATTGTATAAAAGCTTTAGTATAAACATAACAAACCTTATCTGTCATGTCTGAAACTAAACCTCTGGCGCCACTCGTTCCAAAATTAACACCACTCTTAAGAATCATATCACGCATCAATACAGCCATTTAAAAAACTCCAAAATAATACACTTCAAAGACAAAATAGGAAAAAATAACGCTCGAGAAAATGGATCCTCTAGCGGTCACCAAATATGTCCCCTAATTTTCCAAGAACAGAGCCTTCTCCTTTGGAAGAACCACCCATAGAAGGAGCATGAGCAATAATACGATCTGCTAAACGAGAGAAAGGTAAGCTTTGTAAATAAACAGTACCAACCCCTCTAAGAGTCGCTAAAAAGAGCCCTTCTCCGCCAAAAACCATGGATTTGAGAGAGCCTGATCTTTGAATATCATATTGTATGCCATCTGAAAAGCCTACAATACAACCTGTGTCCACTCGAAGCGTTTCTCCACGAAGTTCTTTTTTGATAATCGTTCCCCCTGCTTGGACAAAAGCAAGACCATCGCCTTCTAATTTCTGTAAAATGAAACCTTCTCCACCAAAGAAACCAGCTCCTATTCTTTTGTTTAAGGTGATGCTCAATTTTGTTCCATAGGCGGCACATAAAAAAGCATCTTTTTGACAAATAAAACGCCCACCAATTTGATTAAGGTCAATCGGTATAATTTTCCCTGGATAAGGGGCGGCAAAAGCCACTTTTCTTTTTTGAGAACCTTTATTTGTAAAATGGGTAATAAAAAGAGATTCCCCTGTTAATACGCGCTTGCCAACATTTAGAAGGGAATCCATGATACCAGCACCTGGATTTGAACCATCTCCCATTTTCGCTTCAAAAGAGATGTCTTCTTCCATGTAATTCATACTGCCAGCTTCGGCTATGATTGTTTCCGTTGGGTCTAATTCTATTTCTACAATTTGAAGATCATCTCCAATGATTTCATAATCTACTTTATCTGAACGCACACCTTCTCCTTTTTTTAATTTCTGTATAATATACTGGTTTTTATTATGAAAAACAAAATGAATTTATGAAGTCACTTCACCAATGCGGCATAAACGCAATAAAACGCTACCAGCTTCTCGACTCGCCGAAAGCGGAATTTCAAAATCGATACTCCAATCATTTAATTCGTTAGGATCTTGAAGCATTTGCTGTATCTGCATTGTATCGCCTGAATACTCCACAAGAGTGTGTTTCAAAGAACGGCCTTCTACATCAAGAAGGAATCGGTCATGCTCTGCCACATAAAGCGCCATGGTTTCTAATAGTCGCTTTTCAGTCCAAGGTACACCACTTGCATCAGCAAGAAGTTCTCCCTCATTAATATCTTCACTTAATAAATCAAGAACTTCTGCATATTTTTGTTTTTGTAATAAAGTCATCAACGCAAAAATACGTTGACGAGCCATTCCCAAAAAACGC
>JAAYXQ010000049.1 GCA_012515825.1 Fibrobacter sp. | reverse complement strand
TGTTGATTAAATGAATAGGGTTATTTTTTTCTACTCGAACCTTCACTATTTGATTATCCAATCAAATAACGTTCGGTTCTTCATGAAAAAAACTGTGTTAGTTTAGAAGGGCTTCTCATTTTCGTGCTATTACATTTCAAAACGAGCTCATCAATAACATCCATTTTCGTCTAGTAATTCACTATTATGATTTAGTTGAAGGGCATTATTTTTTTATTCGAGCCTTCGCTATTTGCTTTCCAAACAAATAACGTTTGTCTCGGCATGAAAAAACTGGGTTGGTTTAGATGGGCTTTTCTTTGTTTTCTTCAAACATGCATTATTCGTGAGAGTGCTCGCTTTTGATTTGAAGTAGTGATATACTATATTTACAAAATGAATCAAACTATTGTCGCTCCAATGACGCCCCATGGCGTTTCTGCAATAGCAGCTCTTCGAGTTAGCGGACCCGCCGTTCGACAAGTGATCTTATCTTTATTTAAAAATGATAAACCGATTCCAAGGCATTCTTACTTAGGAACAGCCATTGACCCAGTGACTCAAAAAAGCATCGATTCTTTACTTTATATTTTTTTTGAATCTCCAAATTCATATACTGGCGAAGACACTCTTGAACTCTTTCCTCATGGGAATCCTTTAATTGTTCGTAATTTAATGAAGGCCATCACCTCTCTACCCCTTGTTCGCATTGCAGAGCCAGGTGAATTTACAGAGCGCGCCTTCTTAAATGGAAAGCTCGATTTAGTCCAAGCCGAGGCCGTTGCTGACGTAATACACTCTACTTCTATTTCAGCCATAGATAATGCACGCAGGTTATTACGCGGAAAATTTTCAACGCGCGTCCATGAACTCACTGAAATCATCAAAGATCTTTCCATTCGATTAGAACTTGATGTCGATTTTGCTGAAGAAGAAGTTGATCCAGACTCTTCTTCTTGGCGCCCTAAACTAGAAAATCTTCATCAACAAATTTCACGTTTAATTAATGATTTTCAAAGTGCAGAAACTGCAAATCATTTGCCTCTAGTCGTCATTTATGGAGCCCCAAATGCGGGCAAATCAAGCCTTGTGAATGCCCTTCTTGAAGAAGAACGCGTACTAGTAAGCTCTATTCCTGGCACTACAAGAGATTTTGTAGAAGTACGCCTTTTGCTTTCTGGTGGTGAGATTCGTCTCGTAGATACCGCAGGTATTTCTGATCAAGCGACTGATCTTTTAGATTCCCTTTCTATGGAAAAAAGCCGGAAGATTATTAAAGAAGCCGATCTTAAAATTTGCCTCATTGATGGTACTAACACAGCAACTCTCCAAACGTCCTTAGATGAGGCCGCTCAAAAAAACGCATTGATTCTTATTTCAAAAGCGGATCTTTTTGATTTAGAAGCACGGAAAAAAGACTTTCCAAAAGATGCTATTTTTATCTCTACTAAAGAAGACGTTAGTGTTCATCTATCCAATTTGAAATCCATCTTAAACGAAAAACTATTCCCTCCTAGACAAATTCAAGAAAGCTTTTGGGTCACAAGTGAAAGGCAAAAAAAATGCTTGATTCAAGCAAAAGAAGGGATAGAAAAAACTCTTGATTTAATCGAACATAATCCTGCTGTAGAACTCATTGCGTTTGAAATGCAACTCGTACGGCGTGAACTTCTTTCTATTACGGGAGAGATTTCTTCCGAAGACATTCTCCAATCTATATTCTCGGGGTTCTGCATTGGCAAATAGTTATATAGGTGCTTTATTAGCCATCATTGCTTTTGGAACGTATATGGCGCCATTAAAAAAATGGCCTCTATTTTCTTCATGGACTTTTTTGCCTGTTCTTTCTTGGGGCTTATTTATAAGCGCTAATATTGTAGGACTAATTACAAATACCATCAACTGGAACTACATTGGCTTACTCTGCGGTTTTATTTGGGTTGGAGGTGGTGCTCTTTGTTTTTGGGCAGTCCAAAAAGAAGAAGATCTCGCAGGGACAGGCGTAAGATCCATGGGAGTAAGCATCTTAACTTCATTTTTAATTGGCATTTTCCTTTTCAAAGAATCGACTCATCTTTATCTTTCTATTCCTGCTATCATAGCCATATTATTTGGATTATCTTTATTAGCACCAAAAGGGATGAAATTTTTAAGAAATTGGAGATCTTTAGGAGCTGGTGCCATATTTGGTTCCTACTTAATCCCTTATCAACTCTCAAAAATGGATTACATGGATTTTGTCTATCCATTTTCTGCTGGGATTTTTATCACTTCTCATCTTTTGATTTTTTTCTTGTTCAAAAAGAAAGCTATTCAAATCACTCCTATTAAAGGAGCTGTTTTTGCTTCGATAGGTGCCGGCGTTTTATGGATGATTGGTACTCACGGTTGTTTTTGGGCACTGAATGGCCTAGGATATGCGATTGGATATCCGCTCACTCAATTAAATTTGCTCGTGAACTTGTTGTGGGGCGTTGTCATTTTTAAGGAATACCCTACCACTAATGAACGCCTTAGAATTGGTTTTGCAGCCGCGATTATTTTGACTGGAGCACTCTTTTTAACTTTAGCTCGCGCCTAAGTAATTTGGCTTTCAACGAGCCATTAATTTTCAAGCATTTCAAGGCGTTTCTTAAAACTAGAAGCCTTTTCAAAATCTTCTTGATAAGTAGCGCTTATTTTTTGCCCTAATAGTTCCAGCCGTTCGCGTGCTTTTGGATCCCCTTTGTTCTGCCTTAATAATCGAATGGAATGATCCATCTGCACCACATCTTCGATTTCAGGATAAGAACTCATAAAAGAATAAAATTTTCGAATGTTATTCTCGTAATCCTCATCTGTTTCTTGAGCTAACAAAAATGGAATGATACGAATACCAAGTAATTCCCATAAGTTACCCATAAAAGTATCTAGGGATTCGTGTTCAGAAAAGACATCTACATTACTAAGATTATTTTCACTTTCCTTAGAATCGCCATTTTCAATCTGCCCTAATAAATCATTAATGTATTGACGTTCCCAAGAATTCACTTGTTCTCGATACATGGCTTGATAAAAAATAGGTAGGCTCGTAATACATAAATGAGCTTGACCAATACCTGAAAATGTACCTATGTAATAAATATCAGCATCTTCTTTTAAGATTTCTTCTTCTGTTTCATAAAAAACAACTTTGGCAGGAACAGGAATAATTTCCATATTTGAAATTTCCTGGATTCTATCCTTAAAAGACTCAGGATCCAAATTATCAGGTAAATCCATTCCTTCTTCTTTTAAATGCTCTATTAATTCAGATAAACCTTCTGTATTCGAATTAGAATTTACTTCACGCCTTATAAAATCCTTAAAAGACTCATTAGGCTTAAATTCTCCAGAAACGACTAGTAAACCATTACGAACCATATCTCTTAATGGAAGCATTCCTTTTTCAAGCTCTGCATCAGACGAAATCTTTGCATAGACAATCAATTTGCCTTGCAACTTATTTGGATTCCCTTTTTTTTGTTCTATACCTAACATGACTTTTCTCTCAACTAAAAAACAAACAGAGCGTTATATAGAAATATAAAAAACTATTTAAGAGTAACCCAAAATTTATTATCTGAAACGCAAGATTTATGAAATCAAGGAGATCATATACAATAATATGAACTTCTAGGATTTTTCACTCAACAATTCTATTTTTCTATCATGGATTCTACTTGGGCACATATTCTTTCGATTTGCGAGCAACTATCAACGACAACGTATGAAAATCTAACTAAAATAATTCGATTTTCTAAAGCGCAGTCTGCAGATCAAGCTAGAAATTTTGATGATAGTTTTCAAAATGATTTAGATTTCTGGATGGGTGGCGGCACTTGTTTTAGCATGACTTGGCATTTATACCAACAACTACAAAAGCTAAATCTTTCTCCTCGCTTACTAATGGGCCATAAAAGAAAAGAGCAGAATATTCACTGCGCCTTATTGCTTCCCTTTGAAAATAAAACGTACTTATTTGATCCTGGTTATTTAATTTTTGACCCCTTAGAAATCCCAGAACCAGCACCTATTGGAACAGGAATCTCCTTTTTCCCTTTAATTCCAAATACGGTTCAATTACAAAATAACGGTTCTATTCTTTCTTTATTTACTGGCAGTTTTCAATCCCCTTTAAAGCTTCGTTTCGAATTTATTCTCTCAGGTGTTGACGTTTTAGAATTTCAAAAACATTGGACAGAAAGTTTCCACCGAGAAATGATGACTTACCCAGTCCTAAATCGTTTAGATAAAAAAAATGGGATTCAATATTATTATCAAAAAGGGAATTTAGTCACAAGAAAAAAAGAAGGCTCTTTTATTCAAAAAATAGAGAAAGAAAACCAAATTTCAACACTAAGTCACCTTTTTCAGCTCGCGCCAGAAATTGTAGAAGAAGCCTTAAAAATTATCGAGAAAAGATAGATCCTATTGAGTCATCTCTAAAATCACTCACGGATAAAATTACCTTGATACTTCAAAGATCGTAAGTTGTTAAATGTGGCATATATCACAAACATTTGCTATTTATGTGCTGTATTCGTCTTATCAAGCAAACATGCCTTGAGGTTGCTTGATCTATTCTATTTTGCCCCATGCAAAACCAAATTTTAGAGGTTCCTTATTTTTTTAAAACTTTTTGACCTTGAATTATTTATTTTATTCATACGGAGATTTTATGAACAAATTACTTCTTTCTTTTATCGTTTTATTCAGTTTTGCTCTTATTGCCTGTGGCCCTTCCCGAACACAGATTCAGGAAATGTCTTCTGCATGTGACGCATTAATTGAAGTGCGTTATGTACAGAATGATTCTATTGCCATTTTTGTTGGTAATACGCTCTTCGTGAACACACAGCAAATCGTCCGTGATGAAATATTTCCTTTTCTTGTAAGCAAAAGAAATCCTAACGATATTGATATCCCAACAGCGACCACCGTCCTCAATAACAAAGAGGAATTTATCAACTATTTAAAAAGTAGCGTTTCCCCATTAACCTCTTTTGGTATTGTCATTGGAGAAAACGTTTCTAATGAGATTGGATTCAGTGAAGAAGAAGCCATTCAAAAATTAACAGGCTTACTGAGTTCCATTGAAGGTGGAACGGCTGTGCTATTTCATGAGAAAGGTGGACAATTAATTAAAGCTAAAAAGCTTTATTAATAATTAATATAACCATCCTGAAGCCCAGTCACGGGATATAATTTATTCCCTGAAGGGGAGATGACTATCGCTAATCCAGATAGGAAATTCATCCAACGATTTAATGAAAATTCTATGTTTAGAAAATGAGATAAGCATGGTACAATCCAAGCATCGTGCGATAAAAAGAAATTCCACTGATCAAAAGATTTCTCTAAAAGGATCTCTTTAAACTCTTCCGACGCTTCTTTTAATGGTAAAAAAGCAGGGTGCTCCCCTTGTTTTATATAATCCACTACGTTTTGATAAAAATTATTTTTTAATGCTTCTGCATAAGAATCGTAATCTTTAACAAAAAAATTCCCAAGCGCATCCAAGACTTCAATTTTTTCTGGGCTATTAGAATCTGTATCCCCTCGCCCTTTAGCAATAAAAGCGGCCGTTTCTTTACAACGACCCACAGGACTTGAATAATATGAAGCATCACCTATGGTTGGAAATAGAGCTCCCAATTTAAAAGCTTGGGCTTTCCCTTCTTCGGTTAACCCTACATTAGCCCCAAATTGAGCATCCTCTTTTGTAATATGACGACGCTCTGCATGACGTAGTAAAAAAACAACCTTATCTTGTTTCTTTACATCAGAAATTAAATCTACAATTCGAATGAAATTCATAATCCTATAAACAGATTCCAAAGAAAGTGACCAATTAAAAAACTAATTCCACCTAAAAATATACCCGCAACAATATCAGAAGCCCAATGCACACCAAAATAAATACGAAGTATTCCCCAAGTCACAGGCAATAAAAGCATGACCCATCCTACTTGAGGAACTAAGAAAAATACAGTACAAGCAACCGCTAAATTATTCATCGTATGGCCAGAAGGGAAACTGTACTTATCTAGTGGAGGTACTTCTGCATTAATATGTTCGAAAAATGAAAAAGGACGGGCCCGCTTCACTGAAAGTTTAACAACCCAATAAAGGATAAGACTAACAGCTAAAGAATCTAAGCTCTGCCATAAAACGGTTAAAAAACCCTTCCATCCTAATATGTAAATCATAAGCAATGCAAATAAAGCCCATATATAGCCATCGCCTAAACGCACATAAAAACGAAGCCAGCCATTCACTTTTGGAGAAAACCGATGGTCTCTCATAAAAAGAGTGATTCGTTGATCTAAAAGCTGAATTTTTTGAAGCATGATTAAAATTTATATAATTTACTCTTCCATCAAACCAGAACATTTTTGTTTTTATATCTTTCTGTATAAAAATATAGGACACCTCTAAAAAATAGCTTGTTTAGCGAGTATTATTTTATTCACCGTTTTTTACTAGAATTCATTTTTTAGAGTTACCTGATAATCACACTTTTCTGTCGTAGGTTTTTATGAAGGTTCTTGTTTTAAATTGCGGTAGTTCTTCAGTCAAATATGCCGTTATAGACACTAAAAATAAAATAGTCCTATCTAGCGGACTTGTCGAAAATATTGGAGTAAATGGTCATATAAAAGCAAAAGGCCCTATTAATCCAATCGATGAAAGCTTAGACGTTCCTACCCATGCTGAAGCTATTTTTGCAGTTCAGAAATATTTAAAAGAACAAGAACTCATTGATGTGATTGAAGCTATTGGTCATCGAGTAGTTCACGGCGGTAAATATGTCAAATCAGAACTCGTTACTCAAGAAGTGATTGACTACATTAGAAGCATCACTTTATACGCTCCTCTACACGAGCCAGCTCATGCCACAGGTATGGAAGAAGCTAAGAAATATTTTCCTAATCTTCCTCAAGTCGCTGTATTTGATACAGCTTTTCATCAAACGATGCCCCCCAAAGCTTTTCTGTATGGCATTCCCTATGAAATCTA
>JAAYXQ010000048.1 GCA_012515825.1 Fibrobacter sp. | reverse complement strand
GAGTCTGGAAAAACGGTGGTCATCGAAGAGTTTATGGAAGGCGAAGAAGCTTCTTTATTTGCTATCTGTGATGGAAAAGATTATGTCCTCTTATCTTCAGCACAAGACCACAAACGAATTTTTGATAATGATTTAGGCCCTAATACAGGTGGTATGGGAGCTTATTCTCCAGCACCTGTGGTAACGGAATCTCTTTTAGAAGACGTAAAAAAACGAATTATCGAGCCAACACTTGCGGGCATGATTCAAGAAGGAGCTCCTTATACAGGTGTTCTTTATGTAGGGATTATGGTCACAAAAAATGGTCCAAAAGTAGTCGAGTATAATTGCCGACTAGGCGATCCCGAATGTCAAATAGTACTTCCTCTTTATGATGGAGATGTTCTTGCTTTATTTGATGCCGCTGAACGTGGTGCTCTTTCAACACTCGGCGCACCTAAGCCACCTAAGGGTAGTGCGGCAATAGTAGTACTTGCAAGTGAAGGCTACCCTAACGCTTATGAAGCGGGTCAGGAAGTCTCTGGTATAGAAGAAGCAGAAAAAAATGGGGCTCGAGTTCTACATGCGGGCACAAAAATGCAAAATGAAAAATTAGTCACTGCAGGCGGACGCGTTTTTGGTGTTGTCGGCAGTGGAAAAGACCTTTCCGAAGCACTTCGTCAAGCATACGAAGCCTGTGAAAAAGTTAATTTTAAGAATAAGTATTACAGAAGGGATATTGGAAAAAAGGGGTTAGAGAGATGTTCGAAATAAAAGAAAACGCTAAAGTAGGCATTGTCACTGGAAGCGCTTCCGATAAATCGATCGTAGATAAAGTGACTAGCGTTTTAGACGAATTTGGTGTCGTGTGGGAATGGAATGTATTAAGTGCTCACCGTACTCCTAATAAAACAGCAAAGTATGCAAAAGAAGCAGAAGACAGGGGTGTTCAAGTTTTAATAGGCATCGCTGGTCTTGCTGCGGCTCTTCCAGGAGTGCTAGCAGGGCATTCTATACTACCTGTTATTGGCGTTCCTGGTGATGGTGGTCCTCTTACTGGAGTTGATGCTTTACACTCTATCGTTCAAATGCCTCCAGGAATTCCTGTCGCTACAGTGGGCATTGGTAATGGGAAAAATGCAGGGTATCTTGCTATTCATATTTTAGCATTATCCGATCCTTCTCTTCGAAAAAAATTAAAAGAATATCGTACTGGTTTAGGTGATATTTAAGGCTATTTCTTTTGAAAAATATTTTTTTGTATTTGCTGCTTTTAGCGTCCTTAATTTTTGCAGAAAGGGGAAGCTTTCCTTGGTTAGAAGGGGAAGTTTTAACGTATCGAATTAGTTGGGGTATTATTACTGCAGGAGAGGCCTCTTTAGAAACCAGAAAAACAACAGGGAATCGAACAGAATTTTATTCCCTGGCACACAATAATGGTGCTTTCAAATCAATATATCCAGTAGCAGATACGATTTATTCTCGAATTCAAAACGGGTCTTTTTTGCCTGAAGTGTTCAGAAAAATTACTCATGAAGGAAGTTATCATAACAAGTCAGTCATACGGTTTGATCGAGCAGGTGCAAAAGCTTGGCTTTCCGATACGGTCTTTTCAGATCCCATAAAAAGAAAAATAAAAAGAGCTACTGATACCACCATCTCTATTTTTGGAAAAGAACGTTGTATTATTTCTGCTTTCTATTTTGTTCGAGGGATGAATTTTGTTGTTGGAGAAAAAATGACTTTTTCTGCAGTGAGTGGAAAAAAACGTTATGATTTACGAGTCGTTATTCATGGTTATGAAGAAATTAATACGAAATTTGGCAAAAAAAAGTGTATAAAAGTTGAACCTATTCTTGATGGAGATGGGATTTTTCAGGCATCTGGTCGATTATTTATATGGTTTACAGACGATTCTAAGAGATTGCCTGTTTTAATGAAAAGTGAGATTATTGTAGGCTCAATTAAAGCAGAATTAATTGATTTCAGTCAAAAATAACTGAAAAAAATACGAAAGGCTTCTTAAAAATAATATTGAAGAAATATTTATTATCTTTTACACTCCGTTTTGTAAAAAAAATGAGTATAATAAGTTATATTGGTCAAGGTTTTAATCTTAGAGGCAACAATTCAATGTTGAAGAAATTATTTCTGTTCTTGATGGTTTTTTCGTTTGCTGTATGGGCTCAGAATGATGAGGATATGGATTCTTCAGAAGATGTTGATACTGAAGAAGTAAGCGAAGAAGAATATGAAGAAGAAACTGAAGAAGAGGACGTTGAAGAGGACGCTCCTTCTGTGGCTGCTGGTTCTAATTATAATGAGCACCTTTCTCGTAAAAAATTTGAAGAAGATCAACGAGCAGATGAATTTGCTAATGCATTACGCCGTCGTGACTGGCTCAAAGATCGTTTGATTTTACAAGTCGGTATGGGTTCTCGTATGCCAGTGATGGGTGAAACTGGTATTGGTATGGGTTTTGGTGCTGGTGTTGAATATATAACACGCTGGCATTTGGCTGCTTATGCTTCTATAGGCATGGTACCAAGCGGTATTGATAATTATTTTGAAGATATTAATCTTCAAGATGGCATGGGCTGGAAGTTTGGCTTAAACTATTATTTGTTCGCAAAAAATGCAATTCATTTAGGCTTTTCTGCTTCTTATGGAACAGTTCATTTTGATCATGATGTCGTTGCCGATGAAAATAATAATATGCTACGTAGTATCATTATGCTTGAAGGATATCAGTTTGATATTTTGGTGACTTATCTTACTTCTGAATGGTATTATTTGCAATTTGCTTTTGGCTTTTACTATGCTCCAACGGCACAAAATGACGATGTTTCTTTCCGTACAAAAAGTACAACTAGTTTTGAACTCGTAAGCCGCGTTGTTAATCCAGATGGTATACCAGAATATGGGTTAGTATTTGGTATTACTCTTGGTTTCGGTTTCCCTGAATTCTTCCCAGATGATACAGAAAAACGACGTCGTGCACGTGAAAAAGAAAGGTCAAATGCTCAACAGAAAGCTTGGTAATTTATAAAAAGTCTTAAGCCCGTTAAAAGCGGGCTTTTTTTATACACAAAAAAATGTATTATTGGAAAACTTTGCACCTGTAGCTCAGTTGGATAGAGTGTCAGCCTCCGAAGTTGAAGGTCATGCGTTCGAATCGCATCAGGTGTATTAAAAAGGGTGCTTTTATAAGGCACCCTTTTTGCATAAATTTTGAAATTACAAGAAATGTTATATTTGATTTATTTAATCGTTATTGAAAGATTTTGTAAAGCTGTATTAGAGATGAATCAAAGAATATTGCATATGAGTTCATGGGGAGCAGCATCTACAACCAGAGCATCATAAAAACTTCCAATTTCAGCATTTCCTTCAATCACTTTAACGATATCATCCGTATCTAAAGCACTCCCTTCCGTTCTTCCATAAAAATGAAATTCACTTTCTTCCGCTACTTCATCAATGATGATTCTAATCTTTTTACCAATAAGAGCTTCATTTCTTTCCATAGCTAAATCTTCTTGGTATTCAGTAATCATATCAAGCCTTAAGCGGGCTTCACTTTCGCTAACAGTATCAGCTGTAATTTTTTCAGCAGGAGTATCTTCTTCTGGGCTATAAATAAAACCACCAAGATGATCAAACTGTATTTTTTGAATCAAAGACATTAATTCTTCAAAATCTTCGTGAGACTCTCCAGGGAAGCCAACAAGAACAGTCGTTCTTAGAGAAACACCTGGGATTTTTTCTTTAATTTTATTTAGTAGACTGTAGAGAGTACTTTGATTATAACGTCTCGACATTAATTTCAGTTGCCGATCACTTGCATGTTGAATAGGCATGTCAATGTATTTACAGAGCCTAGGTTCCTTTGCAATAAGATCAAGCAATCCATCATCAATAAAGTCTGGATACCAATAAAGAGTTCTAATCCAAGGAATAGTCGTATGTTCAAGAAGAGCTTCTAAAAGAGTTTGAAGCGTGCCACCTTTTTTTCCTTTTTCTCTACCAAAATAGGTAGTGTCTTGAGCTACAAGAGTTAATTCCTTTACCCCTTGAGCTTCAAGCTGTTGGGCTTCAAGAACAAGTTCATCTATGCTTCTAGAAACTTGTTTCCCTCTAATATTGGGTATTGCACAAAAAGCACAGCGACGATTACAGCCTTCGGCGATTTTCAAATAGGCATGGTGAGAAAAAGACCCAAAATTAATTCTGTTTGTTGGAACCGTTTCACAAATATGTTTTTCAGAAAAGCCTAATAGCTTTAATAATTCTCCAGGCTTATAAGTACCAAGCCAGTAATCTACTCCAGGAATTTCTATTGGAAGATCATGCTTGTATCGTTCACTTAAACACCCTGTAACGATGATCTTTTGAGATTTTTTCTTGTCTTTGATTTGAGACAAAATAATGTCAATCGATTCTTCTTTTGCAGGTTCAATAAAGCCACAAGTATTGATGATGATGTAATTTGCAGTAGAGCTTTCTTGAGAAATTGAGAAATCACTTGCTAGTAGTTCAGAAAGCATACATTCAGCATCCACTTGGTTTTTTGAACATCCCAAGTGAATGGTGAAAACAGAATTTTTTTTAATGGGCATGACTCAAATATAAAAAAGTCAATGCTTATTCCCAGTCGTCAATAACTTCTTCTGTTTCTGGAGCAGGAGTCTGTGGTGCAGGGGCTGCAGGAGCGGCTGGTGCTACTTGAGGTGCTGGTTGGGCTACTGGGGCTGCTGGTTCAGAAGCAGGAGCTGGTGTTGGGGCAGGAGCTGGTGCAGGAGCTGGCGCTGGTGTAGGAGCTGGTGCTGGTGTAGGAGCTGGTGCTGGAGCTTCAACGACTTCTTCTTCTTCATACTCTTCTTCTTCAGCGTCTTCATATTCTTCGTAATCAGATTCAGAGTTTCCTACATTATCATTACTTTTATTATCAACCCACCAAGCATAGCCGAGAGGTTCAAGAGTTTGTTTACCAAAGTTTTGAGCATCTTGAATTGAAGTGAAGTAACCGATTCGTACTCTGTAATAAGTTCCTTCGAGTTCACCTGGGTCTTCGACATTGGCTATATAAGCATCAATATTGTTAGAACTTAACTTTTCAACAATGGAATTGGCATTGCTTTTTGATGGTTGAATGCTCACTTGAATTACATACGGGCCACTTGAGCCTTGTTCAATAGCATTTGTGGATGCAAAAGAAGTGGGCTTTGTGGTTTGTGCAGGAGTAGCTTCTTCGGCTTTTGAAGTAGTTGTAAGAGCTTGAATTGGTTGTAATACAGGCTCTTCGGAGTCCTGCTTTTCAGAAGTAGCTGCATTTTTCGTTTTCTGCAAATCTATTTCTGGTACAACTTCTTCTTCTTTAGAACAAGCTAAAAAGAGTTGAGAGGCTAGAACACTAGTCGCAAGCACGATAAAAAAAGATTTTTTCACAGGAGCTCTCCTAAAAAGGTCATTGTAAAAATATATATAAGTCTTTTATTATCAGCAAGTTATAATCATTTAGAATAGAAAAAAAATAACGTTATTACGAATAAAAAGCATCTTTTTGAAGAATGATAGATGAATGGTTGACGAAAAAAAAGCATTTACGTATATTTGGCTGTCTTAAATTTGTAACCAAAGGAACATCGTGATCGGCGTAATTGTTAAGTCTAACGAACCCTTCGAAAGAGCTCTTAAGCGCTTTACCAAGTCTTGTGAAAAAAACGGCATCATTTCCGATGTGAAAAAACGTCAACGTTTTGAAAAACCATCTGAAGTGAAGAAACGCCTTAATACAGCGGCTCGTCGCAAGCGTCTTAAAGAAATTGCTGATTTAAATCGCAAGCGTTTGTACTAAGATTCTTTTTTGACTTTTATGGGAAGTATCTTTACTTCCTGTTTTTCTTTTTATCAGGATAGTTAAAATGAGTTCAACTTTATTACAAAAAATTCTTGATGATATTAAAGTAGCTATGAAAAGTAGAGATGCTTTAGTTCTTGAAGTGTTGAGAACATTACATTCTGATATCAAGAATATTTCAATAAATTCTGGTAAAGAAATCACAGATGAAATTGTGATTGATGTTCTTGCTAAAAGTGTAAAGCAGAAGAATGAAGCTATTGAAATGTTAAAGGCTGGTGGGCGAGAGGAAAAAGTTGCATCAGAAGAAGCAGCTATTGAAATTTATAAACGCTATCTCCCTCAAGAACTTTCCGAAGAAGAGGTCATTGCCTTGATTGCTCAAATTAAAGAGTCCACTGGTGCTCAAGGTCCTAAGGATATGGGGAAAGTAATGAAAGAAATTACTCCTCAAGTCAAGGGCCGTTTTGATGCAAAGCGAGTGAGCGTTTTAGTTCAAGAAGCATTAAAGTCATAGTAAATACTTGTAATTTTTTCAGATTTTTAGAACTTCAAAAAATGAAGTTCTTTTTTTTT
Organism: Fibrobacter sp.; assembly: GCA_012515825.1. Taxonomy (GTDB): domain Bacteria; phylum Fibrobacterota; class Fibrobacteria; order Fibrobacterales; family Fibrobacteraceae; genus Fibro-01. The sequence continues at coordinate 306 of JAAYXQ010000048.1, read as the reverse complement.
CAAAAAAATAAGGCTTAATTAAAAATATTGTCATCTAAATGTCTCTTTTAATCTTTGTTTTTAATTTTTACTAAATTAATGAACGAGATAAGGGCTTCTTTAAAAGAGGATTAGGCTGTTTAGAAGAACCCGTAAGATAAAGGATTTTGTCTATGCCATTTCGACCAGTGAAAGAACAGTTGGATATTCTACTTCGTGGTGTTATTGAAATAGTACCACAGGAGGAACTTGAAAAGAAACTTCAAAAATCTTATGAAACTGGAATTCCTCTTCGTATCAAATTAGGTGTAGATCCAACAGCCCCTG
>JAAYXQ010000008.1 GCA_012515825.1 Fibrobacter sp. | reverse complement strand
ACTAAAATTTCTGATGAGGTTATGCTTTTTTGACATATTTCTACATTTTATAAAGGTTCAAGACAAATATAGTTATGTATATTTGTTCCAGTATTTTAAATATGGGTATTCTGATGATATTTAAAAAAACTTTTATTCTTTTATTCCTTTTTGGTATAGTCTCTTTGGCTTTTGCTGAAGGTAAACTATTTAATAAAAATTATGAAGGTATTTCTCAAATTCAAGCGGTTATTATCACACATGAGGGTAAAATTGTAGTGGATTTGAATTTTAAGGCCGCTCCAAATACGGTTGCGAATTTCGTGGATCTGGCTCAAAAAGGATTTTATAAAGGGTTAGTTTTTCATCGTATTATTCAAGACTTCATGGTTCAGGGCGGTGATCCTTTAGGTAATGGTCAGGGTGATCCTGGTTATTATATCGATGACGAAGCTAATGATCTGAAGCACGAGGTAGGCGTTATATCTATGGCGAATCGTGGCCCTAATACCGCTGGATCACAGTTTTTTATAACACTAATGCCTCAGCATCATTTAGACGGAAAACACACTGTTTTCGGACGAGTGATTCAAGGGCAGGATGTCGTTTGTCGTATTGAACCAAACGATCCTATTATCAACATTGAAATTATTGAGAAAAAATAAGTATGAGCGCAAAGAAAGTGTCTCCTAAGAAAGCAGTTCCAGTTAAAAAGGCTCCTGCAAAAGCACCTGCTAAGAAAGCTGTTCCAGTCAAGAAGGCTGCTCCCGCAAAAAAAACGGCTCCTGCAAAGAAGGACGTTGCTGTTAAGAAAGCGACTCCTGCAAAAAAGGCTACATCAAAAGTAGCAGCCCCAAAAAAACAAGTTGTCAAAGCACCTGCAAAGAAGGCTGTTCCAGTCAAGAAGGCTGCACCTGCAAAAAAAGTGGTTGCAAAGAAAAAGCCAGTAGAAATAAAATCTTCTGCAAAAAAAACAAAGACTCCTGTTGCTGCTGTAAAAAAAAGCGTTCCAATGAAGAAGGCTGCTCCCGCAAAAAAAGCGGATGTGGCAAAGAGTGTCCCTTCTAAGAAGAAAGAAACGGTTAAGGAAGTTTTAAAAGTTTCTACTGCTAAGAAAACGCCTACAAAGAAACCACTTAAAGAAGAAGAAAAAAGTTCTAAAAAAATAAAGAAGGTTTCTTCAAATAAGAGTGCTGTATCTCCTAAACCTTCTAAAGCAGACACAAAAAAACTTGACAAAAAAGTAGCAGAAAAAAAGAGTTCTGCAAAAAAAGAAAAGAAAATAGTTGAAACAGTTGTTTCCGAAGAACAAGTAGAAAAAAAAGAAAAAGCAACTAAGCCTGGAAAAAAAGACAATGTTAATAATGTTCCTGAAGTGGCATTAGCTAAGCTTTTGCCTGCAGGGAAAAAGCCTTCAAAAGTCGTTCTTTTCTTCGAAATAGATGAGCAAGAAGATCGCTTGAATAAAAAGAAGGTTCCTGCAGAGATGAAGGGGCTTGAAAAGCCTACTGCTGCTATGCGTCGAAAGGCTTCACTTGCAGAAGAAACACCTGAAGAACTTTATCAACGAGTGATTCAAGAGCTAGAAGAAAAGAATCAATCTTTTTATCGGGAAGCGGCTACGCAAGTTTGTACAAAATGTTGCGTGAATATAGTCTCTCCTGAATTTCGTGTAGATAAAGATTTAGGCTATTGTGAAGACTGTGCTATGCTTTTAGGGCTTGGTTTTACTAAGGAAGCTCGTAAGGTCGATTATCAAATGGGCTTGATGGGTGGTGATTCTTTAGATGAAGATCGAGACGAAGATATTGATGAAAAAGCTCCATCTATAGAAGAACTCGAAGATGAAGATTTTGATATAGATGAATAATAAGTTTTTTCTTCAGAAAGTTACATAAAAAAAGTCGAACTCTTGAGTTCGACTTTTTCTTTTTAAATAAATACTGTTTTATTGTGATATTTCAAATCTTAGAGATTATTCCATTCGCAATACGATGATTTAAGCAAGAACGAGTAAAATGGCTAATCGGATTCTATCTTCTTAGTTTATTTTTCTCATAACGCCAATCACTCGACCAGCAATGGAAAAAGGACATTCAGGTTTAACTATAATAGGATGATATTTTGGATTTGCAGGATGAAGTTCTATCCAGTCGTGCTGAGGTTGAAAATATTTAATCGTAGCTTCATTATCGACTTGAGCAACGATGATTTCTCCTCTTTCGGCAGATTGTTGCTGTTTTGCAAAAATTAAATCACCGTCTAAAATGCCTGCATTAATCATGGAGTCGCCTTTGACTCGAAGAGCAAAAACATCTGTACGACTTGCTAGAAAATCCCGATCAATGGTGACAGTTCCTTCTATGTTTTGAACAGCAAGAATAGGTTGCCCAGCGGCAACACGACCGATAATTGGAATTTCTATGGAATTACTAGAGGATTCTGCAGGATTTGAAGATTCGTCAAGAATTTCAATCCCTCGGCTGAGTCTTGGGGAACGTTTGATGTAGCCTTTTTTTATTAAAGCGGCTAAAATAGAGCGAACTCCATTAGTAGAGGAAATGTTAAAACGATCTCCAATTTCTCGAACTGTAGGAGGCATTTTTGAAGATTGTGTACATTCACGGATGTATTCAAAAATCTCTTGTTGACGAGCTGTAAGCTTATTTTTGGATGATTGATAATCGATATTGTCCATTTTAACCTCTTTGATCTAATTAAATATACTGCATTATTGTGCATTTGTCAATATAGGCACTGCACATTAATTCAAAAAAATGCTTTTTCTTCTATTTTATCTTTTTTTTGATTTGAAAAACCCTTTAAGGTCTTCTTTTTATGTAAATTTGCCGCGTGGTTTCAGCTTTTTCGCTTAAGCGAAAAATGAGCTATAGAAAGCTCCTTGCCGTCAAGTCTTTAAGGCGTTAGTAAGATGGCACTCATTTTAATTTTTGTAAACCACCCTGAGAACAGGTTATTTTCCAGCTTGTTTTCGAGGCTAACTCTATATATGAGGTGACTAATGGAAATACAAATCATTACGCTAATTCTTGCTGTTATTGCAGTAGTTTTAGGCGTTATTATTCTTTCTAAAGTGAATAAGCTTACGACAATGCTTCGTACGCCGATTGTAAAAAAACTTTCTCCCGATATGAACTTAAAACCATCTTCTCGTCATGCTGTAAGCGCACAAGAAATGGCTTCTCGTGGAGAACGTAACAATAAAGAAAATCGCAATAATCACTCTGGTAAAGAACGTATAGCTAATAAAGAAAATAATCGTACTGAACGTAGTAATACTGCTGCTCGTAATGGAAATGATCGCAGAGATCGTAGACATAACAATCGCAATGATCGTACACCACGTCCAGAAACGACCCCAGTTCAAGAAAATAGTTCTGCCCTTTCTTCGGCAGAGCAGGCTTCTCCAGTTCAAAATCAACCAAAACCACAGGTTCAACAACCTGAGACACGTCGTCCGTTAACTCCTCGCATTCAAGCAGAAGTACCGGTCGCTCCAGTTGTTAGCACTCCTATTGCAGCCCCAGTGGCAGCTGAGACTGCGGTGAATGATTTTGATCCTTCGAAGGTTCGCTATGGCCGTCGTAATGTAGTCAAAAAACTCCCTGAGATTGCTGACGAAAATTAATACGGTTTTTGAAGAATTAAAAAAAAGGCTCTCTTTCTAGAGGGCCTTTTTTGTTTTACAGGCAATCATACAAGGATTAAGGATATATAGAAGAAACTGATATTTTAGAATAGTGCTTTTTTTATATTATGAAATATGATTATTGCTTTATTAGTAATTTGTTTTTCCTTATATTCTTTTTTAGGGTGGGTGATTGAAGTCGTTTATCGTTCTTCGATTCAAAAGACTTTTGTGAATGCAGGCTTTCTTCAAGGTTTTTTTGTTCCAATATATGGTGTTGTTGCTTTATTTTTTGTGGCTTTAGATGATATTTCAAATGAGTATCCTTTAATCATTCAGTTTATTCTTTATGTCGTCGTGGCGAGTGCTTTAGAATATATTATAGGCTTATTTGCTGAAAAAATACTTCATGTACAGTTATGGAGCTATTCTGATAATCGTTTCAATTTGCATGGTCGAATATGCTTAAAGTATTCTTTGATTTGGGGTGGCTTAGGTGTTTTTTTTATAGAAATACTTCACCCATTTGTATGGGAAAAAGTAATTTTATTGAACGTAGAACAGGCTTATATAATCGCTAGCATTTTAGCTGTCTATTTTATTATTGATTTTGCTTATTCTATTTCTCTTGGTCGAAAGTTGGGCTTACTTTTAGAAACAGGGTATCAGCGAATCATTACTTCTGATCCTTTTGAATTAGAAAAATGGTTGCGTCAGGAAAAACGATTGGTCCAAGCTTTTTCTAATATAAGGAAAAATATGTCTGTAGCGATTTCAAAAAAATTCGAGAATAACTTAGGAGTTGTTTTGGAACAATATAAATCGATTTTATCATTGAAAAATATAGACGTAAAATTTCTAGATGATATTGAATATATCGAGTGTGTTAAGGATATTTTAGAACATCCCGAGTTTTTAAAAACTAAAAATTTCAAACATCATCAAAGTAGTATTTTTGATCATGTTCTTAAGGTTTCTTTTTTGGCTTATAAGATATCACGTCAAAGAGGGTGGGATTACCGCTCGGCTGCACGTGGTGGGCTTCTTCATGATTTCTTCTTATATGATTGGCGTGATGGCAATGACCCTGGACGACCTACAAAAAATTTTCATGGCTTTCGTCATTCAAAAGTGGCTTTAGATAATTCATTAGCATTGTTTGAGTTAAATAAGGTAGAACAAGATATTATTATCAAGCATATGTGGCCTTTAACTCCACGTATTCCTAAATATAAAGAATCTTTTTTAGTTGTCTTTTTAGACAAGTATGTTGCTACTTACGAATTTTGGAATAAGCCCAAAAAGAAATAAAAACTCTTGAAACTAAGAGTCATATTTTATCATTTCAAATGATAAGTTTAATGGAGTGTGAATGTCAGATTATATTCAAAATCTTTTTGCTGAGCGCATAGGTGGTTCGTCTTTTAGTATAAAAGGGAGCCTCTATAAATTTGAAAAAATAAAACAAGCTTGTCGTGAAATAGAAAGAACTCATCTCGATACGCCTATTATTGATTTGGGTCTTGGAAAACCTGATTGGATGGCCGATTCCTTAGTCATAGATACTTTTTATAGTGAAGCAAAGAAATCGAAAATTACGGTGGATGACGATAATGTCATTTTAGCTTTTCAAAAAGCTGCCGTTCAGTACATGGATAAAGTGTATGGTGTTTCTGGTCTAGATTCTGAAGAAGAAGTATGCTATTGCATAGGATCTAAACCTGCTTTTATGATGATGGTAGAGGCTTTTATTAATCCAGGAGACATTTGCTTGATGACTTCACCTGGCTTTCCCATGATGGCGACCATGACAAAATGGCTTGGTGGAGAAATTTATCCTCTTGATTTAAAACCTGAAAATTCTTTTCTTCCTGATTTAGACTCGATTCCAGAAGATATTTGTAAACGTGCAAAAATACTCTATTTGAATTATCCGAATAATCCAACAGGTGCTGTAGCTCCGCCTTCTTTTTTTAAGAAAGTAATAGAATTTGCAAAGGAAAATCAAATCATTGTGGTTCAAGATGCTGTCTATGGCGCTTTAACTTTTGACGGCTATAAACCGTTTAGTTTTTTGTCTGTCGATGGTGCAAAAGATGTAGGAATTGAAATTCACTCGCTTTCAAAAGCTTTTAATATGACAGGATGGAGTCTCGGTTTTGTGGCAGGTAATGCTAGTATTCTTAAAGGGTTTGCGTGCGTTAAGCATCATAATGATTTTGGTCAGCTTAAAGCAATGCAATATGCAGGTATAAAAGCTTTAGAGCATCCTGAAATTACCGAAAAAACCAATATGAAGTATTCTCGTCGTCATAATTTATTAGTGAACGCGCTCTCTGCAGTAGGTTTTACTGTTATAAAACCAAAGGCGGGTCTTTATCTTTATACAAAGATACCCAAAGGTGTAGAAGGCGGAGAAACGTTTAAAAATGCGGAACATTTCGCTCAATGGCTGATCAAAGAAAAACAAATTTCAGTAGTCCCTTGGGATGATGTGGGCCATTATGTGCGTATTAGTGTTACCTTTATAGCAAATACAGAAACAGAGGAATTGTCTTTAGTGCAAGAAATCCAAAAGCGTTTGTCTGGAGTACGTTTTCTCTGGTAAGGTCTTGAGTAAAGGTTTTGTTTGATTAAAAGAAGAGTGAATTATATTAATAATTCAAAAAAGCTACGATTCAAAAAGAGTAGTGGATAAATAACGTTCTCCCGAATCAGGAAGAATCGCTACAATCGTTTTCCCTTTATTTTCAGGCCTTGAAGCTATTGTGAGAGCCGCTTCTAATGCAGCTCCCGAAGAAATACCTATCAAGAGGCCTTCTTTTTTTACTGCCATTCTAGCGGTTGAAAATGCTTTTTCTTCATTAGTGAGATAAATTTCGTCAATAATTTTAGTGTCTAAAACAGAAGGGATAAATCCAGCTCCAATCCCTTGTATTGGATGAGCTCCAGATGCTTTTCCAGAGAGAACAGCTGAGGTATCGGGCTCTATGGCGACCACTTGAACGGAAGGCTTTTTAGATTTTAAATAAGAACCGATACCTGTTAATGTTCCTCCAGTACCTACTGTAGCAATAATAATATTCACATTCCCTTCAGAATCATTCCATATTTCTGGTCCTGTGGTTTCAAAATGAATCTGTGGATTTGCTGGATTATCAAATTGGCGAGGAATAAAAGAGTCTTTCGTTTGAGATGCGATTTCATCGGCTTTTTCGATAGCGCCACGCATTCCTAAACTCCCTTCTGTCAGGACGAGTTCAGCACCTAAGGCTTTGAGAAGCTTTCTACGTTCCATGCTCATCGTCTCAGGCATAGTGAGAATTAGCTTATACCCTTTCACGGCCGCTACATAAGCAAGTCCAATCCCTGTATTTCCACTTGTGGGCTCAATAATTACTGAGTTAGGCTTTAATAAACCATCTTTTTCAGCTTGCTCAATTAAAGCAAGAGCCACTCGATCCTTAATACTCGAAAGAGGATTTAGCGATTCCATTTTCACATAAATTTCATTTTCATACGGATTCATTTTTTGAATTCGTATTAATGGAGTTTTGCCGATGCATTCGATAATACTATTT
>JAAYXQ010000047.1 GCA_012515825.1 Fibrobacter sp. | reverse complement strand
TCTTTATTTAATATCAAAACCACTGTTATTGATTGAAATGGCTGTTATCTCTTCGCTTGGTTGACTTTATTTCGTTTTTTTTATGAACATCACTGTTGTTGACGGAAATGGTTTTACTTTCTCGCTCCGTTGTGTGCCATAAACACGAACACTTAGAAGTTTTACGTGAAACTTAGCGGTTTACCGCTGTAGTTGAACCATGCATAGCTCTTCTTATGTGAGAAACACGTACACTTGCGCTTTTACGTAAGACTTAGCGCTTTAGCGCTGTAGTCGAACCATGCATAGCTGCGCTTAGTAAGAAACATGAACACTTAGGAGCTTGCTCCTTATGTGAGAATGATACCCTTGTGGTAGTGATACCCCTGTGGTAATGATACCCTTGTGGTACAAACGAGCTCATCAATAACAACCATTCCCGTCTGCTATTATAATTGTATCAGTTAATATGAATGGTATTGTTTTTTCATTTGAATCTGCGCTATTTGCTTTATAACCAAATGATGCTTGGTTCTTCATGGAAAAAACGAAGCAAGGGTAGGGGGGTGTTTTTTATCTGGGTTAAAAGTAAGTATATTTTTGGTATGATTTTCAGAAAACCAGTATTTCTTCTTTTTCTTCTCTTGAATGTGGCGTTTCTATTTGCAGACCCTGTTTCTGTTAACAGCATTCATGAGACTGGCTCTACAACACGTGACCGTCAACTTCGAGAATTTCTGCAGGCTTTTCGCCCTGGGGTTAGCTCCTATTTTAATTTTGGAATCAATTATACACCTTTATCTTCTCAACTCCCTTTAGAATCTCCTTTTGGAATCCATGATGGTTATGCTTTTAGTCAGCATGCTACGGTATTTATTTCTATGCCCGCATTTGAGAAAAAAATAGTTGATCTTGGGGCTTTTTGGTCGGCTGAACGTCATGGTTGGGACACCGAAGATTTTTTATTTTTCCCAGCGTATGAAAAATTCTCTTTTATAAGAAGCGTTCAAACGGGTGGCTTTACTTTTTCTTATCCTAAAATCAAACTGGGCGCTGCACTTGGAGTGCAATATCAAAATATCGAAAAAACAAATGAGGTCTATCCAGACGAATCAGATTCTCTTTACTTTTGGGGGCATGCTTACTTTGGAAAAGTCGCTCTTCAAACATCATTTCATAAAGCCGATTGGCGGCATGTTCGTGTTGGGATTGACTTAGAATCTAAGGCTGTTTTAGGCGGAGATTCGAGTGGTTGGAAAACTTACCTTCCTAATTTTGATGTGGCTCTTTTTAATGGCGATGAAGATGATTCAGTTAAAATCACTTGGGAACAAAATCTTTATAAGCAAATGTTGTATTCTAGAGTCAGTGCATTTTTGCCAGATCACGGGTTTTCTTCTGCCTCTTTAACGTTTTATCCAGACCCTTCTAGGTTATTTAGTCTAGAGGCTTCGATGTTCAAAAAGGAAAACGGAGACTTTGTTTTTGGTGGCGGGATCGATTTGCTGTTCTTACGTGTTGCTTACAATCAAGCTTATGATTATGAAAACTTTTTTGGCGCTAAGGGGACTGTGATTGTGGAATTGCACTTTGCTCTTTCTTCTATAGAGAAAAAGTTTTTTGGCTTAAATGCAGCTAAGCCAGCCCCTATGGAAGATCAACAAATCAGAATCCCTTCTGCTAAAGATTTTGGAGGTGCAAAATGAAACGTTTTGCTTTTTTAGTGATTGTGGTTTCCTTGTTGACTGGATGCCTTTCTCATTGGTTTACAGAAACAGAAGTGCGCCTTCAAATTGAGAATAAAACACCTTATACTATTGTGGGCTTACAAGTCGTTTCTTTAGACTCTACCATGAAAAAAAATTGGATTCAAGATTCGATTCCTCCTGGAGAACGTTCATCGGTGGTCGCTGGTGATTGGATAGGTTCTTTTAATATAGGGGTCTCTTACCTTAAAACCCCAAAAAATGCCGAAAAAAAGGTTTTTCTTCATGTTTTTGAGTCTGTGAAACTAGATGGTGGCAGTATTTTTGCTCAAATTTCTGAAAAAGACGGCTTTTGGAGTTTTGACCAAAAGTAAGTTCTTATAAAATTTTATTATTGGCTACTTGTGCATATAACGAAACTAAAAATATTTGGATTTAAGTCCTTTGCTCAGAGAACGGAGATTACGTTTCCGGGTAATGGTCTGACCGCGGTTGTTGGTCCTAATGGATGCGGTAAGTCTAATATTGTGGATGCTATTCGTTGGGTTCTAGGAGAACAAAAGGCCGCCATTCTTCGTATGGGAAAAATGCAAGATGTCATTTTCTCTGGTACTGAAGAGCGTGCTGCCATGAGTCTTGCAGAGGTTTCCTTAGTTATTAATAATGATGACGGTAGGTTACCTCTTCCTTATGCAGAAATTATGGTGACTCGTCGAGCACATCGTAATGGAACGAGCGAGTATTTAATTAACAATCAGGAATGTCGCTTAAAAGACATTCAAAACTTATTTTTTGATTCTGGCTTAGGTACAGGAACATACTCTCAGATGAACGAGAGGATGATTAATGCCGTTTTATCTGATAAAGCCGAAGACCGTCGCACTCTTTTTGAAGAAGCGGCTGGTGTGAGTAAGTATAAGCAACAAAGAAAAGAAACTCTTCGTCAATTAGAGCGTGTTCAAGTGGATATGGCTCGTGTAGAAGACAACTTAAATAGTACAAGGCGCAGTGTTCGGCAGTACGAGAAACAAGCCGAGAAAACACGCGAGTGGATGGAATTACGCCGCCGCTTAAAAGAACTTGATTTATCGCTTTCTTTAGATAAGTATGAAGACAATAAAAAAAGCGTTTCTATTTTAGATACTTCAAGAAAACGAGTGGAGCACGATTTAGAATCGTCTAAAACAAGGCTAACGGTCTTAAAAACTCAAATTGATGAGAAACGCCTTGCGATTAGCGATGATGAAAATAGTTTACGCGAGCTAGAACAATTGGTTCAAAAAGAAGAACTCTCTTTGAACAATATGAATAATGAATTGATGCGTTTTAGAGAAACGCTTGTGACTCTCGAAGAGTCTTCTAATAAGTACCGTAAAGAAATTGAAGAGTCTCGCGAGAAGCAAACGACGCTTCGTACAGAAAAAGAATTGTTAGAAGAAAAAACAGCGCATTTGGGCTCTGACGATGAAATGGATGAGCAAGTGCGTTTATTGGAACAAGAGCGAGAAGTGTTGCAGGTTTTACGCAATGCTTATGATGATTCTAGAAAATCGTCTCAGGAACTTGCTGAAAAGCGTATTCAAGTGTTGAATAAGGCAAATAGTTTGCGTTCTCGCTGGCAAAGAACAGATACAGAAAAAGATCTTCTCTTAAAAGATATTGAAAATCGCGATAAAGAATTTTCGGATATAGAAGAGCAAAAGAAAGAAGCACAAGGTAATTTAGAGGCGATGCTTGAAGGCATTGCTGAAGCCGAACGTGAGCTTCAAATGCTTGAAGAACGTCAGTGCGTGCAAGCAGAAAAGGTGGAGTCTTCTAAAGAGGAAATTCAAAAGCTGGAGAAGCGTTTACAAGAACACAAAAACGACGAAACGCGTTTGCATTCTCGTTTGGATATTCTTTCTAGTATGGCCGTTTCAGAAGGAGACGGCGCGAAATGGCTTTTAGAAAATAAATCTCAAGAAATTGCAGGCCTTTTAGGGCAAAAGATTGAGGCTGATCCTCGTTATGTTTCACAAATTGAGTTTGCTCTTGGAGAAGCCTTAGATGCGGTTCTTTTACAAGATGCAAATCTCGCTGATTCTCTCTTAAATGCTTTAGAACAAGCTTCTGTGGGGAGTGTGTTGCTTGCAAGTTTTGCAGGAGAATCCTCTTTTGAATCTTCTTCTATCGAAGGCGATCGTGTGATTGGCCCTGCGCATCGTTTTGTTTCTGCTGCTCCAGAAATTCGTCCATTATTAGAAAGGTGGCTTTCTAAATGGATTTTAGTCGAAGATTTTGAAACGGCTCGTCGTTTGGCAAAAGAAAATGCCTCCAAAGATTTATGGTTCTTGTCTCCTGGTCGTGCGGTTCATACTGCTGGTTTTATTCGTGCAAGAGGCGGCTCTTCAGAATCGTTAGGCATTTTATCTCGTCGTACAGAAATTGACGAATTAGAAAAGAAGCTTGATCAAATTAAGAGCGAGTTGCAATCGATTGAAACCTCTTATAATCGCTCCCAAGATCTTTTAGACGAAGATCAAACGGTTTTCAATTCGATTTTAGAAGATATTCGTGAAAAGCAAGCTCAAATTCAGTCTGGAAATGCAGCGAAGTTGATTCACCAGCATACGATTCAGAATATGGATCGTCAATTAGAACGCATTGAAAACGAACGCTCCCGCGCGAAATCTCGAATTTCGGCTATGGAATCAGAGCGTAGTGAAGATAGCGAATTAAAAGAAGCAGAAACTCTTGCGACTCAAGTAGAAGATGAATATCAAAAAACGCTTGCAAAAGCGCAAGAACAAGAATTGATGTATCGTAATAAAGAAAGCGATATTCGCGAAATTGAAATGCGGTTAGGGGAAAAACGTTCTCTGATTTCGGCAAGCGTTTCGAGATTGAATTCGATTGGCGAACAGCTTTCTATGCTTGAAGAACTGATTTTAACGCGCGAACAAGAAATTGAAGGCATTGAGATTAAGGCCACTCAAGTCACGCAAGAGTCCGAGACGCTTGCTTCTCAGATTGAAGAAAAGCACGAGGCTTTGCGCGTATTAGAACGTCGCCGAGATGAAGCGCGTGAACGCTATAATGTCGTCTCTGGCGATTTAGAAGAATGGCGTGGCGAAGAACGCTCCATTAATGATTCTCTTGTGGAGCGCATTTCGGAATTAAAAGATATTGAACGCCGCTTAGAATCTTTAAGTGCAAATATCGAGCGTCTACGTGAACGTATTTTTAGTGAATGGGAAGTCGATCTCGACAATACCGATGATGTAGTTCGTGTAGAATACGAAGTCTCTTCTGCAGATCGTGAAATCAGAGAAATCCGTGGAAAAATTAAGGCACTTGGCCCTGTGAACCAAGGCATTATGGACGATTTTGAAGAAGAAAAACATCGTTTAGAAGAAGTCGAAAGGCAGTTTGATGATTTGGATCGCGCAAGAGCTTCTTTGGAACGTACGATTCATAAACTCGATATTATTGCTCGTGATCGCTTTATGGATACGTTCCATAAAATTCAGAAGAACTTCCAAGAAGTCTTTAGCCGTTTAATGCATGATGGCGGTACAAAGCTCACGCTAGAAGAAGGCGTAGATCCTCTCGAAGCCGAAATTGAAGTCAATGCTCGCCCTACAGGCAAAAAGATGCGTGGCGTGAGAGCCCTCTCTGGTGGAGAACGCGCGCTCACAGCGGTGTCTCTCTTGTTTGCGATTTACATGGAAAAACCTTCGCCTTACTGCGTCTTGGACGAAGTCGACGGCCCTCTAGATGATGCCAATATTGGGCGTTTTATGGAATTGCTTCGCCATTTTTCAAAGCAAACCCAGTTTATTTTGGTCACGCATAATAAGCGTACCATGGCTTCTGCCGATATGCTCTATGGTGTTACGCAAGAGATTAAGGGTATTTCAAGAATCGCTTCTGTGAAGCTTGATGATGCTGTTGGCTTTGCAGTTTAATTTCTAATGATGGATAGAGTGGATTTCTTATTGCGGAAAAATTCTTTTCGCAAATAGATCCCTTTCTGTTTGGGCTTTCCAGAAAGTAAATGCCCATTCACGCTAAAATACTTTTGATGCCATATTCTGCATAAATAGAGTTATCAACGGTATAACCATTATCATCGACGATTTTTGCTGATGTAACCGAGGCAAAAAACATCAAAAAAAGAAACAAAATGAATTATTTTTCCAATCCCAAAAGCAGTTCATAAAAGCTCCATAATGGAAAAAGGCTTTTGAATCCTAAAGAGCTTAATTTATTTACAATAAGTTGTTGAGAAGTGTACT
>JAAYXQ010000046.1 GCA_012515825.1 Fibrobacter sp. | reverse complement strand
TATCTAGATCACAGAAAGGCTCTTCTCGAATACCATCGATATAAATAATCTTTGCTTTTAAGCGAGTTAAAACTTTTTCATCTTTTCCCATGCGATCTAAACTCCACAAACTAGGAATCGTTCGCAAAAGTTCTGCAAAGGCTTTATCTCCATCTAAAGCAGGTAATAAAGAATCATTACGTGCATTCTTTTCTTGTAAAAGAGAAGAGTATTCTGTAGAAATATCAGGATTATTAAATAAAGAACGCTCTACAGCTCCCACATAACACGTAAAAAAAGCTAAAATCCATACAAAATGACGCATACTTTTAACGTCTCCATTTTTTTTGCAAAGTCATCATACCAAGGTTTATTAAATACAAAAATACACTCAATAAAATAATGACAGGGCCTACAGTAAAGTTGATTTTAAAAGCAAGAAACAAGCCGCTGATCACAAGAATTAAAGATAAACCGACTGAAATCATAATCATGTGTTTTAATTGATTAACATGAGATTCTGCTACATAAGCAGGAATCGTAAGAAGAGCAATGACTAAAATCAAGCCAACCGCTTGCACCGCCATCACGACAGTAAATGTGATTAAAACAATTAAAAGCAAGTAAAGAGGAAATACACGCACCCCTTTCACTTGAGCAAATTCAGGATCATAAGATAAAAGTAAAAAGTCACGATAATAAAATAAAGTAAGAGAGACAATCAAGAAAAGTAACATAAACATTATAACAATAAGAGAGGAAGGCACAGTTAAAATACTTCCAAATAAAAAACTCATCATATCACTTGCATAACCAGGAGTCAAGTCAGTTAAGACAACACCTAAGGCCATACCAAAGGCCCAAATCACTCCTATTAATGTATCCGATCGAGTTCGATTCTTCCAAGTTAAAACTCCCATCAATAAAGCACAAGCAAGGGCAAACCCAAGAGCACCAAGCATAGGAGAAAAGCCGAAAAAGCAAGCTAAGCCAACGCCACCATAAGAAGCATGAGCAACGCCTCCCGATAAACCAGTGAGCTTATTCACCACCACAAAAGAGCCCATAATACCGCAAGCAATAGCGACTAACAAACCTGCGATAAAGGCATTTTGCATAAAATCAAACGACATCATTTCTAAAAACATTATAAAATTTCTCCATGTTGCCGAGTCACGTTTAAGATATGATCTTCTAGTGCTTTAGGGATATCACAAATTCCTTTTCCAGAAGTATTCAATAAAGCTAGACTAAGAACATTATGCAAAGCAAGAGACGCATCAATAAATTTTAAGTGCGTAGGTTCTTCGAGTAAAAAGTTTAAAGGTTTTTTTTCATTTAATACCATCGAATCTGAAATTAAAGGACCGTACTCATCTTCTACACCCATATTAGCAAAAATAGCCTTCGAATTTAAGAGGGCTAAAACCCATGATGGACGATCTAAAGCGTTTTTTATCCCTGTAGCGGAGACAATATAATCAGCTTCTTTAATTTTTGAAACGACTCCTTCATCATTTTTTAAATCTACCACAGAAGTCATCCCTTTTTCCAAAAGAGCATTCTCATATAAACTTAAATCAGTAACGACACTCGTTTTGATACCAAGAGAAAGGGCATTCATGATAATACCCATCCCCACTTTTCCACTCCCAAAGACAAGAAGTTTTTTTTGATCCCAAGAAGAAAAGCCTAGTTGATGCATGGCTCGAAAATAACTTTCTCCAGTCCCTAGAGAAGTCTCTATTTTTTTTATCTCACTAGAGTCTGCGACAAATACAGGCTTTTCTGATTTTTCATAAATGGAAACGCCTGATCGAGTCAATTCAACAAAGCCATATTTAGACTCTAGAAAAGCAAACTGAGCGGCACAATCTAAAACAAGATCCCACGTTTGTGGCACTTCTTCTGGAGAATAAACAGAAAGGCCTGATTCCTTGATTGTTTTCACAATCAATTCATCATGAGGCATTTTTTTTGAAAGCCCCACCGAAAGAGAGGCGCCTGCAGCAAGAAGAGCATCATACTTCACTAGCGTATTTCTAAAAATCGGAGAAGCATCTAATACGCGAAGGCCTTTCAGAGGTTTCGTTTTAGACCATGTTTCCATTTGATCAAAAAGGGCTGGATACTCCACTGGTTTGTAATAAGAATCAATAATTTTCTTAAACATGTGGATCCTCCAATAATAATTTTAAAGACTGCAAATGATCTAATTGATAATCTACCCAATCTGGTTTTTGTTGAGTGGCATTTACGAAAATAGTGGTCCAGCCTCTTTCATGAGCTTCCTGCAAATTGCGAATAGAATCCTCTAAAAAAATGATCTGCGAAGGATTTTCATCAAAGCTATTAATCGACGCCTTTTTTAAGAATGCTTCCATTTTATCATAAGCATCTACAGAAGGTTTCCCTTTCCAGTCTAACTTTTTCAAATCCATAACGCCATCAAAACAATCCGCTATATCCATCGAAGATAAACCCGCATCACTCCAATCCTTGCGAGCATTAGTAAACACATACTTTTTCCCTTTTATACTCTCAAGCAAAATTCTTTTTTGAGGTGCTTTTTTAGGAAAAATTAAACCATCATTCAAATGGATAAAATCAAAAAAATCGTTCGGGTCCACTTGGTATTCTGCATGTAGCCCCGCTAAGGTGGTTCCATAATCCACCCAATATTTTTTTCGAATTTCTGAAGCCTGTTCTAAAGAGACACCAGTCGTTCTTTTGACAAATAAAGTAATACGATGGTCTAATGAATCTAGTACATGACGTTCCTCTTCTCCATAAAGAGTTAAATCATAATCAAACAACCAGATTTTTGATTCTTCATTTATAATCACAACGTATTTACCAAGCCGCCAATTTGTCGTGCCAAATATATGGCATAATTATCAGTCATACCACTTACAAAATCTAAAACTTGATGATATGCTTCTACACTAGAAACCGATTGCCCAATTTTTGCTTGCCCAATCAAACGCACAATTCGATCAGCACGATAAGAGTTTTTTCCATAAAGACGGAATTCATAAACTCCCGAAATAAAAGCATCTAATACCGTACTGAGTGTAGTGTAGCTACCCACTTCTAACTCGGTCTTACGACGGTCAGGGTATATGCGTTCACGCCCTAATCTTTTGGCAATGCGTATTCCTTCCATGGTCTCTGATCTTGATAAATCAATAAGACTCTTGTCTAGCTTTCCAGCCATAATTTCGTCATAATGATTTACAAAAACTTGGGCGATATCATCAATTAGATTCTGGATCGCATGGCCGCGAATACTCGATAAAAAATCTCTAAAGTTCTGCCCATTTTCTTCAAACTCTTTATCCACATTTACTTCATCTCCACAGAGATAAATAAACATAGAACGCACTTCAGCAAAACTTAAAATGCCAAGTTCGATCGCATCTTCCACGTCTAAAATAGAATAACAGATATCATCTGCCGCTTCTAATAAAAAGCTGAGTGGATGACGAACCCAGCGCCCTGTTTCTATTTCTGGTAAACCAAGAACATTCGCTGTTTCGCGATACAAATCGCTTTCTGTAGAAAAAATACTCGTTGGAGTGCCAAAACTAGCAAGACGCGGGTACTTGATCATCGAGCCAATTGTCGCGTAAGTGAGGCGCATTCCACCATCTAAAAAATGATATTCTAATTTTGATAAAATACGATGCCCTTGAGCATTGCCATCAAAATTTTCAAAATCCTTCATTTCTTTATCGGAAAGATCTTTGAGAGGAGCGGAAGCTCTATTCTTTCGAAACCACTCACGAATCGCCGCTTCTCCAGCATGACCAAAAGGAGGATTTCCAATATCATGCGCTAAGCAGGCCGATTGCAAAATCATCCCAAAATGATATTCATTAAAATGTTTTGGTAAATGCTGCTTAATTAAATGAAAAACAGTAATAGCAAGGCTTCGCCCCACACTAGAGACTTCAATACTATGCGTTAAACGACTATGAACATGGTCATTCACAGAAAATGGGTGAACTTGAGTTTTTCGACCTAAACGTCTAAAAGCTGTGGAAAAAACAATACGATCATAATCTCGATGAAATTCCGAACGATTCGGATCACGTACCGCTGGATGAGCGTAACGCGTAGCAGAAAGAAGAGAGTCCCAATATAACATAAGTCAAATTTAAATTATTCTATAGGCGTGTGATTTCGACGACGCTGAATCCAAGCCAAAAAGAAGATCAGTAAAGCATCTGCAATAATAAAATAGAAAAGGGAAAGTCCAATTCCTCTTTGAGAACCATAACTATGTAAACCTATTCCTAAAAGATTGACTCCAAACCAGCAAAGGGCGACAATAATGATATTCCATGAGGAGAAAAAAACAAAGCCTTCAGGCGTTAAAAAACGACCAGCTTTCGCATGCAGAGAAATCATCGCCCAAATCACCACAAAAAGAGCGGCACATTCTTTAGGATCCCAACCCCAGAAGCGTCCCCAAGCTAAATCAGCCCATATGCCTCCTAAAAGAATCCCAATCAAAGTAAAGCTCACCCCAAAAACTAAAATCCCGTATAGCATACGCAGGTTTTGCTGTGATGGCTTAAGCATACATAAATGAGCCCATAAGCCAGATAAAATCATCCCACTATAACCAAGTGCAATCGTAAACACATGAGTGGTTAGCCAGAAAGAGGAGTTTAGTAAAGGCGGCAAGACACGAAATGAATCCCCTTGTACAAGCGCATTTTGTGCAAAAAACAAAAGAATAAACATCAAGAGACTTGAAGGGATCAAAGCAAAAGTCAACCATTTTTTTAAAAAAGAGATACCTAAAATTAAGGAGATAAAGACTAGAACTAAAAGCACCACTTCATATAAGCTCCCGAGAGGCGGGGCCTGCATAATATAAGAACGTAGCCCTAAAGTAATCGTTAAAAGAAAACCAGCAAGTCCAAGCAAAATAAATTCTGAAAATTGAATCCAAGGCTTTTGAAAAACGCGATGAATCAAACCCAAGAAGATGGCAAGCCCCAAAAGGATTAAGGCTTTTTGAGGGAGATTCAAACGATGATAATAAATTTCTGCACGTAATCTGAAACTATTCTCTTCTATCGGCAGAGAATAAGAAGGAATCGCTTTCCCATGCCATAAGTAATCCCAAGCAGAAACAAGCCCGTCTTTTTCAGAACTCGGATAAATACGAAGCGGCGATTCTTGCATTCCAATAAATGTTTGAAAGAGTATAGAATCTCGCCACCACAAAGCAGAATCAGAACAAGAAGCGGAATCAAGTTCTCTTATTTTTGTTAAAAGTTCCTGAGGAGAATACATGTTTTTTGAACTCTCTAGCCCAAGCTCTGATTTTAACGAATCGGAATCAATTTGTATTAGAGGGCGTTTATAATCTAAGGCATGTGCTAATGATTCGTAAGAGCGCATCTCGCGATAAAGTTTTTTTAATTCTAACGTCACAGGATGATCATCTTTTCGCTCATTATATTGTTCTAAAAGAAATCTACTCGATTTAAGATTTGAGTAACTATGATAACGCTTTTTAGAATCTAGGTGTAAAAGTTCTGCGACTTCTGCTCTATTGATCTTAAACAGTTCAAATTCATTTGTAGAAGCAGGATCTTGTATAATTTTTAGAATCAGTTCTTTCGCTGATAAGCCTTGAAAAGAAGATTTCCCATTGAAACTAAATAAAATATCTCGGCTAAAAGAATCAAAAGGCTTGATCCGGCCTTGGTCGTATATGCCTTCACTCCAAAGTAAAGAAATAAAAAAAAGAGTAAAAATAACGACTTTTTTCATGACTTTTTCCTTGGGCAAAAAATAAGATAATGAAAAGCAAAACCAGCGAGCATTAAAATCGTAAACAGATACGGGACACTATCAAAAAAGTCTTTTCGTGCCTGAAAAAGAAC
The DNA here is from genome assembly GCA_012515825.1 of Fibrobacter sp. GTDB lineage: Bacteria > Fibrobacterota > Fibrobacteria > Fibrobacterales > Fibrobacteraceae > Fibro-01. The sequence continues at coordinate 7,399 of JAAYXQ010000046.1, read as the reverse complement.
GATCTGTTGATCATCAAAGGAATCAATCACAGAAGTAAAATAGATGCTATAATGACTCGATTTATAAGGAACATTTAAGGCAATTCGACGAGGGAACGTTTCTCTCCCTGACATAATAATCACATCTGCACCCGTCTGATCTGCAGAAACCACCTGAATTTCAAAAGGCATCTTTTCTCTAATATTGGAAAGGCGAAGCGATTCTCCTCCCGTAAGCACATAAGGACGGCGTTCATTTAAACCTAAAAGGACTTTTTCTTCATGAAGAAATTCCCTATGTTTTATATGAAGTATTACACCAGGAAAAAGCACCGATTCTTTTTGGCTTTTACATTCAAAGCCTTGGAATCCGCTTGCATTTTTTAAAATCTTGTGATCTTCTTCCACTTTCACAATAGGAGACCCTTCTTCGCAAGACTTGATGATCTTAAAATCATAAGGCCCTAATTGAAAAGCCCCTAATTTTCCCCACGGTGGTAAAGATACACTTAAAGAATCGTTTAGAACCACTTCGTATTCATCAGAAGAATGTTCAAAAACAACTGGGATTTCCCCTCCCACAAGGCCATACCCTTTCATAGACACTCTTGAAAAGCTGCCTAATAAGCCTCCTAAAATCAATACTAAAAGAGCAAAATGCATTAAGTAAAGCCCAATCGATTTTTTTTGACGAGGAATTCGATAGAGCATTGATAAAACCAAATGAATAGCACTTACTACAAGTAAAGAATAAAGACCTGGTAATGGAATAACATCAAAGACCCAAATAAAATACGAATCAAAAAAACGTTCTGTCGCTAATTCCACTCCGACTTTTGATTGGTATAAAATGCCCCAAAAAAGTAACAACGCTAAAAAAGCAAGTAACACGATCGTGACTTGTAAACTAGCCGCTCTTTTTAGATTTTTTGTCCCCTTAAACATAGACAAAATGTTCTCTCGTCAACGTAGACTCTCCATCAAAACGATAAGCCACTAATTTTCCATTCTTTTTATAAGAGGCAACACTATAATCTAAGCAGCACACATTTGGCTTTAAAAGACGTACTTCTCCAGTAAACCAATAGTGACCAAAAAAGACAGGGCGTTCTGACTCATGATAGTAATTCCATTTTCTGATCTCAGAGGGAACTTCAACATCTAATATTTCATTTTCTGGCTGCATAAAAAGTTCTGCAGAAGACGCTGTTGCTGGATTTTCCCACCAACAAACTCTTGTTCGCGTTCTTAAAACGCCTTCAGAATCTCGATAAGAAATCCCTTTCGGTAAAGCCATCTCTGGCCCTTTCAGTAGTAGCTCAACTGGCTTATAGAGAGGATCATTTTTATCAATCATCCGTTTTAATATTTCTTCATTTTGAACGCTATTGCAATTTTCTTTTTTTAATATGTCCACATAAGACGAATCAAAACATGCATGTTGTGCTCTAAAAAGATCCGTTTCAATATAAAGTGGTAGCGTATATAAAAAGCGAAGCATCTCCATAAATTCTAAATCATGATGCTGGTAAGAACACAACGTCTCTGTGTGGATCAAAATTTTATTGATTGAGTGTTCTCTTAAATAGCCTCCTTCTGCACGAGGAGTCCAAAAGCAAAGCGTATTAAATTCATGATTTCCAATTAACGCTTCTGCTTCCCCTGCTTCTACCATCGAACGAACTAAACGAATCACACTCCGTGCATCTGGGCCACGATCCAAATAATCCCCTAAGAAAATAACTCGACGCGAAGGGTGTTTATAAACTCCATTTTTTTTGGTATAGCCGAGTTTTTCTAATAACGCAATTAAGCGATCATAATGGCCGTGAATATCACCAATAAAATCAATCATAAAAAGCCTCTAAAAATAGATTTGATAAAAACAAAAGTGGCAAGTATTGGCGATATATGCCAATTTTAACAACGTACGACCTGCAAAATATCAAAGTATTTTTGTCCATGAATGAATTTTTAGTGATTCCCATAAGATTAAAGGTACAAAAAAGCCTTCCCCCAATCAGGGAAGGCCTTTCTATCGAACGCACAAAGGGAATCTAAAAACAATGTGATTCGATGAAGCTCAAAAAGGATTCCATCATGCAAAGAAAAATCTTATTCTGACTTCACCCTTTTAAGAGTCATTCTCTCAGAAATTAACATTATTTTTGTATAAAACAAGAGGGAAAGAGCGTTCTTACTACACCAATCCATTATATTACAATTTGTAATAAACATCTATATTTTCAATCACTTTCCTTAAAAGATTCTAGTCTCTTCAACTCATTTCCTATCTTTATAGTATGAAAATTGGAAAATACTATACTGCTGTAGTGGAATCAGAAATGCCTCAGGGCTATTACGTCATCGTAAATGACGAAAGAATATTACTCCCTGGAAATAAGGCACCTAAAGGTATCGCTCTAGGAGATAGTTTAACCGTCTTTATCTATACGGATAGTGAAGACCGATTAATAGCCACCACCCAAACGCCGAGAGTCACCGCAAATCACTTTGCCGTACTTGAAGTCAAAGATGTTAATAATGTGGGCGCCTTTTTAGATTGGGGTTTAGATAAAGATTTATTCTTACCCTACAAGCAACAATTGGGAGAGCTTGAAGTTGGCGATCGCTGTGTAGTGTATGTTTTAGAAGACGAAAGAAGCGGACGCTTAGTGGCCACCGAAAAAATTAAAAGCTTTATTGATACCGATATTCGTTCTCTACGAAATGGCGAAAAGGTCGAACTAGCGGTCTATGACGTTTGCGAAGAGTATGTTGATTGCCTAATTAACTTTCGCTACACTGGGCGTTATTACAATACACAAAATAGGCCTCAACATCTTTATATTGGAGATGTTATCACAGGGTATATTCAAAATATCAGAGAAGATGGTAAAGTCTCTTTAAGCTTAAAGCCTGTTGGGTATAAAGCGATGATGGATCAAAGCGAACAAATACTACAACTTCTTAAAGAAGAAAATGGCTTTTTACCTTATGGTGATTTTTCTTCCCCTGAAGAGATTCTAGAAAAGTTTGATCTATCTAAAAAAGCATTTAAGAAAATCATTGGTGGTCTATTTAAGAAAGGGCTCATCAAATTCCATGATGATGGAATTTCTCTTAAATAATTAACACAACGAACTTAGGCGAAGTATTTTGCCAAGTTTGCAGAAAATCATGAATTAATCGGACAATCACGACAAGCGTCTAAAGTATTATCTTTTTTCGAGAAGAACTGTTCTACTTTGACAATTTCTTTTTCTAGTGAAGAATTTCCATTAAAAATATTTTCCGTTTCTATAGCATCTGCAGGACAGCCTTTCAAATGGCCATCGGGCCAGAGATAATATGTATTCGTCACAAAACGACAGGGAAGATGACGCCTACTCGCTGTCCATTTTGAAACCGCATCTCGGAAATAATAAAAACGATTTCGCCATAATTTACTGTTTTGAAAAACAGACCAAATCTTTTCTTTACTAATCGTTCTTGGGTAATCTAATAAAACCCCGCTCCCTTTTAGTATATCCGCTACTTCTTCTAAAACTTGCTTTACCTTTTTTAAAACAAGAGGATCTTCTAACGAGAGCTGCTGTTGTTTTAAATCTTCATGACCCATATGATTGAGCCACTGAATATTAAAAGCAGAGGCTTTTATTTTTTTAAGCCAACGAGCAATTTCTGGAAGCCCGTCTAAAGTGTCCTTCATGGCAATCGCTGTGACAATCAAATGAGGCGGCTTTTTAGATAACAAACGTTCTTCTGCAAAGGCTTCAATAGAATCGAATACTTTCTGGAACTGCGTAGTAGAAACACCACACCAACTTGTATAGATTTCTGGAGAGAGAGAATCCATAGAAACAAAAATACGATCTATAGAAGAATCTAAAATAATCTTTCGATTAGCCTGATTCAAAAGTAGACCGTTGGTCACCATCGAAACATCTGGTGTTTTCACATTTATAGAAAGCGAATTTAAGATTTGTTCCAATTGAGGATTTAATAAAGGTTCCCCTGCACAGCTCAAAAAAAGAGACCAACACTTTTTTTCAGCATTTTGAAAAAGAGTAACAATCTCATTAATTGGAATAGAAACTTTTGAAGAAATAGGTAAATCTGAATTATCACAATAACGGCATTTGAAGTTGCACCGCGTATCAAGATCAATTCGAAGATCTACCCTTTTTTCAAATAAATTAAACAATTTTATTTTGCACGTTCTAAATAAGAACCATCACGCGTATCCACGCGAATCTTGGTGCCTTGTTCAATAAATAGAGGGATCATCACTTCAGCACCTGTTTCTAAAATCGCAGGACGCATCACGTTACCACTAGTATTGCCTTGAACTGCTGGAGGAGAATCCACAATCAATAAATCCACAAAAGTAGGAGGAATTACTTCAATAGCCTTACCATCCCACCAGGTGACTTCAACATCAGCACCATCTAAAAGCCACTTTTCAGCGCCGTTCATAGCTTCTTTTGAAATTTCCATGGTTTCCATAGAAGTCTTGTCCATAAAGAACCATGTAGCACCATCGTTATAGAGATAAGTCATTTCAGAATAATTGACTTCGGCTTCTTCTACAGTTTCACCACTCTTCCAAGTGCGGTCTAAAGTTCTGCCTGTAACTAAATTCTTAATACGAACACGATTAAAAGCTTGACCTTTACCTGGTTTTACAAACTGGTTATCAATAATCATGTAAGGTTGACCATCAACCATGATTTTTAACTTTTTACGAAATTCATTAGTACTAACTATACCCATAAAAATCCTTTTTTAAATTTGATTGTAAATTTAACATCTTATGAACGATTCATCTTTTATTTTTAAGCTTTTAACTGATCTTTTAGCGTATTTAGAACTTCCAATGGACGAAAAATACGACCTTACCCCGTCGTTCCTTCTTCAGGTTCCGATTCATTATGCTCAAAAAATTGAAAAGGGTAATCCTTTAGACCCCTTATTATTACAAATTCTCCCGCTACTAGAAGAAAACAAACAAAAACCTGGTTTTACCAAAGACCCTGTCGGAGATTTAAATGCTACCCAGGAGCCAGGTATTCTTCAAAAGTACAACGCAAGAGCTTTAGTGATTTCCACATGTGCTTGTAGTCTCCATTGTCGTTTCTGCTTTCGAAAACATTTTAATTACGAGTCTACAGAGGCCCTTCCTGATCGATTAGACCGCTGGTTAGCCAATCATCCAGATATCAAAGAAATCATTTTTTCTGGAGGAGATCCACTTTTTACGTCTCCTGCCTTTTTTAAGAAACTCAACGATAGTGTTTTAAAGCATGAAACCGTAAAAACGATTCGTTTTCATTCTCGGTTACCAGTGACTGACCCAGACCGCCTTGAGCCCTTACTACCCATTTTAAAAACGATTCCTTCGCAAAAAAACGCCATTCTAGTAAGCCATGTAAACCACGCCCAAGAGCTTGATGAAAAATCCTCTGCTTTATATAAAACACTTAGAGAAGCTGGCTTTACACTTTTAAACCAGTCTGTATTGCTCCGTGGTATTAATGATACAGTAAAGGCTTTGGTGGATTTATCAAACCAATTATTTTCTCAAGGGGTACTCCCCTATTATTTACATCAATTGGATAAAGCAGAAGGGACTTCCCATTTTGAGGTTCCTGATCACAAAGCCATTCATTTACTTGAAAATATTCGAATCGAATTGCCAGGCTATTTAGTCCCCAGATTAGTTCGAGAAATCGCTAATGAAAAAAGCAAAACGCCTTTGTGCTAATTAAGCTACTAAAACAACGTTTTCACATTTAGGTGTAAAAGGCCTTCTAAAAAGGATGATTCTAAATTCATTGCGTAATAAATAGAAATATTCCAGCGATCTCGATATTGGGAAATACCTAAGCCATAACTGTTTATTTCTTTCCATCCGTGTTCAGGAGCTCTCGCTCTGTAAATTCCTGGTTGGTAAAAAGCCTGAAAAGCGGTCGAGTTAGCCGCTTGCCATTCGAGCATGCATTCACTATAGCCATAAGCACGGCTTCTAAAAAAGCCATTTCGATAGCCTTTGAAACTATCCACCCCACCAAGGGAAAATAAGTCTTCTAATTCATGATTTTCTCTAGAAGGAAGAAGTGTTCCTGCTCCAAAAGAAAAGCGAAGAACTCCTTTTGTATAAATAGGAATTAAATAAATGCCTTTTCCTGTTAAAGCGACTAGTGCGTTTTCAAGAGAATCTCTTTTCTGAATAATAATCATCGAAGCATCCATTGAAACGCCAGAACGAGGCAGTATAAAGCGATCTAAAGTCAAATAGTTTACTTCTAATGCCGTTCGCCATTCATCATTTCCAATGCCACCTAAAATCGCTAGTTCCATTTGTTCAAAGATCCTTCTAGAAACACCCACTTCTAAAAGAGCTTCTTTGGTTAAGGAATCTTCATCAATCATGCCTCGAATTAAGCCACTCCATGCAGAACCGAGAAGCCATGGTTCTTTATATTTTAAAAGGAGGCTTCTCCCCCATAATCCTGTTTCTCCTTCGAGGTAAAGATCTCTTGCGGTACCTGCCATATTTAGGAGCGCAATTTCTATAGAGCCTGAGTATTCATGATCTACGCTGGAATAGCTAAAAAAACCTTCCAAATGATTAACTGGCCGATCTTTCATAAAGAAAACAGGAATCAAACGGTTTCGTCTACCATCCTTGTAGAGTTGAGTCTCTTTTGCTTTATCATAATACCCTAAACGCAATACTTGAGATTCTGCTTTCTTAATCTCACTTAAAGAAAAAGGCTTTCCTTCTTCTATTCCTGTTATTTTTGGCCAAAGGTTTTTCTTAGTTTTTGTTTTCCCTTGATTCTCTGGAGACGCCCATACCCAAGCTTCACCTCGGACTAAAATCACCTTAACTTTTCCGTCTTCAGAAATTTTGCTTTGAATTTTTGCTGCTGGGAAACCGTGATTTTCATGCCACTCGATGACCGTTTGATTTGCTTTTTCTAAAGCAGAGCAAGGTTCATTTAGAATTTCTCGATATAGCCGATGATGTTCTTCTTGCCAATAGCCATCAAAACTCACTTCTTTAATCACACAAGAAGCAAAAGCAGAGAGCCCGCTAAAAAAGAAGATGAAAGAAATGAGTGTGACTTTTTTAAACATTAGAAATAGGCCTTTGCTTCAGTGGTCCATTTTTGAAATAAATCTTCTTCTGCATTTCCAAAACGAATGAGATAGCGTAGAGAGAAAGAAATATAGTCATTGATATTAAATGAGGCATTAGCTTCGATACGATAAGTCAAACCAGGAGAAAAGCCTGAATTCATTTGGTAAGGCAAAGAGTATCCTTCTGTAGAAACATGAGTCGCACTAAATAATGCATAAGCAGTGGCCGCTTTAGACTTTTCCCAAGATAATTTTATTTGGCCCTGTTTTA
>JAAYXQ010000045.1 GCA_012515825.1 Fibrobacter sp. | reverse complement strand
CTAACCAAATTGAGCTACCACCCCAAAAATTGGTATGGGCGATAACGGATTCGAACCGCTGACCCGCTGCTTGTAAGGCAGCTGCTCTGAACCAGCTGAGCTAATCGCCCTTAGTCTTTGAATCTTTGCTACCCCATAGAATTCCGATAGGAATTACTACAAGATAAGCCAAAATCAAAATAATTGGTGCGACTGTCAGGGAGAGGGGATTATTTGCTGGCCCTTGAGCCAAACAGAAAAACCCGATCATTAGCAATGCAACTCCGAGGGTTATCAATAGAAAAGTCTTTTTGTTTTTCATTACTGTCCTACCGACGTTACCACCAATATTACAGGCCCAAATATATTAAGTGAAAACGTCTTTGTCAAGTTATTTTAGTTTTTTTTTAAGTTTTATTTTGAGACGGGTATTTTACTCTTGTATGATATGTTCCGTCTAGGCTCTGTAAAAATGCTTTTTCCAATTTAAATAAATCTTTTACACTAAGATCAGTTTCGCTAAATTGACCTTCTTTTAATCTTAAATCAATTGATTTTCTAATCATTTCAGCAAGAGCATCAGAAGAAGAATCCGATAAAGCTCGGCTTGTAGCTTCAATACTATCAGCTAACATTAAAATAGCTGATTCTTTGCTTTGAGGTTTCGGTCCTTTATAGCGGAAATCTTCTTCTTTTAGTGTTCTATCAGGATACAACTCTTTAGCCGTATGATAAAAATATTGAATCACGGTTGTTCCATGATGCTCAGGAATCGCTGCGGCCACTAATTCAGGGATATTATATTCTTTTGCAAGAGAAATCCCTTGTTCCACATGCCCTGTAATAATCTTTACTGACTGAAATGGATCTAGTGAATTATGTGGATTAATCCCTTGTTTCTGATTCTCAGTAAAAAATTCAGGCCTCATTGTTTTCCCGAGATCATGATATAAAGCCATGACTCGAACAAGTAAGGAGTCTGCTCCAATATATTCTGCTACTTTTTCTGCGAGATTAGCGACTTGAATGCTATGATGAAAAGAACCTGGAGCTAGTTCAGAAAGCCTTTTTAACGCAGGACGATTAAAATCAGCCATTTCCATTAATGTTAAAACAGTGGTAATACCAAAAACTTTTTCTGCTAAGTGAATGAGTAATACAGAGGCAATTGCAGTACAGAAAATTAAGTTAATCGTTCCTGCAATAAAGGTGGAAAAGAAAATTTCAAAATCGAGTCGGTTACGAAGTAAAAGAATAATCACAAGCATTAATGCGAGCATTGATACGCCAGATAAAATGCCCCATGCAAATTGAACGCGGTACCTCATGCGTGCAAGCAAATGAATCGAGGCCCAAGAAATAAAAAATGAACTGATCATAATCGCAAGATCATAACCAGATAAGAAGCTCATCATCACAGAAGAAAATAAAGAAAAAATTAATCCTATTCGTCGTTCGTATAAGACGGTTGCTATAATAGGGGCTATACTGAAAGGATAAATCCAGATTAAATCGATCGAATCAGAAAGTATAGAATCTGGTTTGTTTAGGACCCCAGAAATTCGTTGAAATAGCCAGAAGAGTAATAGTTGTATTGCCGCTAAAGCAATGATAGACCAAATATGATTTGTCTTTTTGACGGAATCACTCGCAAATAGCATAAAGAATAAAAAGAAGCCTGAGACGACAGCCAAAAGAAGTAACCCTTGACCGTAGGTTGCTGTAAGCGTCTTAGACCCTTCTTCTTTTTGAAGTGCATTTTGCAAGGCATCTATTTTTTCAAGAATATCTTTTGTAATAATGGAGCCTTGAGATACAATTTCCATTCCTCTAGGAATCATTCCTTTAGATAAATGAACTTGTTGCTGTGCTGTTTTTTTGCGAACCTCGGTTTCTTTTTCTAAATAAAAAACGTTAGGTAGAGTAAACACATAGAGCGCTTCATAAAAAGCACTTTGTAATCCTTGGCTTTTAGAAAAAGACATTTGTAATTCAGCAAAAGTTTCATCAATGCGCCTTTCACGAGGCTGAATCTGGCTTGCGTCTATATTACTCTCCACATTATCTTTAATAAAAGAAATGGTGGTGTTTGTATAGGGAATAAACTGAACATCTTGAATATTGTAATTATCTCTAAATAATTGAACGCTCGTTTCTGTATTAGCAATTAAGGTATTAGAAATCCCTTTTTGAATCATTCTATTAAAGGCCGAATAAAGAGAGTCTCGGGCTTTTGAATCTTGACTGAGTTTTTGAACGGCGGTCGTTGAAAGCCTTTGTTTTAATACATCAAACATACGACTTGCTTGTTGTGTAAACATTTGAACAGAGTCGGGATCATTGCTTTCGGCAATGGCGTATTGTAATGATCCATAGGCACCAACTTTAGATAGAAACTGTTTCAAATCGTCTAGCGATCTCTTCGATTCGTCATGGTTGAATTCAAAGACCGCATTGACTTTGTCTGCTGCTTTTTGCCTTTCTATTTCAAGCTCTTGAGCTGTTTTAGGAACATCAAAAGAAATGGGAGCAATAATGGTTCTTGGACTCATTTGCCCTAAATGAGGCGTCTCCGCTTTTTGAGCAAGATCTTTATCGGGAAACAAAAAAATCGCAAGAAGAGAAATAAAGATCCAACCTACGACGATAGAAATTTTATTCTTATTAATTTTCATTTCATTTGTCCTGCATTTTTTTCGTAAGCGGCAATAATGTCTTTGACTAGGCGATGTCTAAGAACATCGGTTCCATTAAATTCAACATGAGCGATGCCATGAATATTTTGTAATAAATCAATGGCATGATTTAATCCTGATACAGTTCCCTTCCCTAAATCCACTTGGGAAGCATCTCCTGTAATAATGGCTTTACTATGAGTGCCTAATCTTGTTAAAAACATTTTCATTTGAGCTACGGTAGTGTTTTGTGCTTCATCTAAAATAATAAATGCACGCTTAAGTGTTCTACCTCTCATATAAGCTAGAGGCGCCACTTCAATAGCCCCCGTCTCTTGATAACGTTTTAGCTTCTCTGGAGCGAGTAATTCTGCAAGACTATCGTGAATTGGGCGTAGATAAGGTGCTATTTTTTCTTTGAGATCACCAGGTAAATAACCGAGAGACTCACCAGCTTCGACTGCTGGTCGAACAAGGCAAATACGTTCAGCTTCGTGCCTTTCAAGACTTGCTACTGCAAGAGCTACAGCTAAAAATGTCTTTCCAGTACCTGCGGGCCCTTTGGCAAAAATGATATCATTTTTTTCAACTGCTTTGATTAAATCGTATTGATTTTTAGTTCGAGGCACTACAGCAAAACCATAGCGATTACGAAGAATGGGCTCTGAAGGGATGCTTTCTAGTTCGTTTGAAGTTACTTCATACTGAGGTTCAAGCAATCTACGCATCCAGTCGCCAGTGATGGAGGTCCCATTTTGGGCTGCAAGTTTAATCTGATCTAAAAGCGTAAGAGTCGCTTGAATATTGCTTCTCTCTTCTTTTGCTTCTATAAAAAGGCCTGGAAGTCTTGTTTGGATACTCACACAAAAACGGCTCTCCAATATACGGAAAACCGTTTCATTTTCTCCAGCCATGAGTCTTTTCAGATCATCTGAAATTGGATAGCGTATAGGTTCGCTCATTCTCCAGTTTGCTGCTCAACAGGAATACCTAGTTGATGTTTGGCATCAAAAATTTCACGACGTAACTTATGATTCTCTTCAGTAAGTGCTGTCGCTTCTTTTTCTGTGTCTTTAAGTTTGTCTTCAGTAATCACTTCTTTTTTCACGGCTTTCTTTGTTCCTGTGCCATCATCTTCATAATAAACTTCGTCATCAGAAGAACCGCTACCACCAGAAGACCCAGCGCAAGCAGCAAATAAAACAACGGTACCGGCAATGAGTAATAACTTAAAATTCTTTAAAAGAGACATTATTCAGGCTCCATTCTAGTCTGTGTTGGTCTCAAATATATATAGATGAAATGATAAAAAGTGTAAAAAACTAAATTTTTTCTTTATGGAAGCTATTAAACAGTTATTGCAAGACTATTCTGAAGTTTTTATTTCGACTTTTTCCGAAAAAACAGCTGGAATATATCAAAAACGTAGACGAGAATTACTTTCTAAGCTCGATTCTTTTTGTGTTTTTAGTGGTGTAGCTGTAGAACCAGGGACAGAAGAAGTCTTTGCATCTACTTGGACACGTTTCATTCAGGATCCTTCCTTTTTATTCTTAACGGGAATCAATCAAGCTGGTTGTTTCTTATTGCTTGATCCTCTTGCTAAAGAGGAGTCTATGCGAGAAGTTCTTTTTATTCCTTTGAAAGACAAGGATAAAGAGTTTTGGGTTGGAAAACGTATAGGCTATTCAGATGATTTATCTGATTTAAAAACGCTAACTGGATTTCAATCCATTCAGCCGTCGAGTTCTCTTTGGAATACCATAGAACGGTTATCCTTAAGAAAAGAGACCCCTTCTTATGCCTATGCTTTTTTCTTTCCTGATTATCAGTTAGACCACAATGCGAGGTTTGCCCTCGAAATGGGAACTTTTTTAGAAAAGAAACAAAAAACTCTTCGAAGCGTAAGTGAAATTCATTTGGAATTGAGAATGGTGCTTGATCGTGAGCGAATTTCATTGGTAGAGAAGGCACAAGAAGCTTCTGCAGAAGCTTTTAAATCCATTCTATCACGTTTGCCTTTATTTAAAAATGAAAGGGCTCTTGGTTTAGCTTTGGATTATGAACTTCAAAGTCGAGGAGATGGAGATCTTGCTTTTCCAACGATTGTGGCGTCTGGTAAAAATGCATGTTGTTTGCATTACTCTAAAAAAGATGAATCTCTACAGGAAAAAGATTTAGTCCTTTTAGATTTTGGAATTCGGATAGGAACTCAACATAGTGACATTTCAAGAACTATCCCTGTTTCGGGCCAGTTTGATCCACTACAGAAGTTACTCTATAATATAGTGTTAGAAGCTCAGCTTTTTCATGAAAAGCAAGTTCGTCCAGGAGTGACATTAAGAGAATTAGATCAAAATGTATGGGATTTTATTGAAAAATCATTAAAAAATAGTTTCACAGATAAGGGGGGCACTTTTGAGCTTCTATATAATAAGCGTCCCCATGGTGTCAGCCATTTTATAGGAGAACAAGTTCATGAAGGGGCTCCTAAAAGTAGGTCTCTAGATGTTGTTCTGAAACCAGGAATGATGATTTCTAATGAACCAGGACTATATGGCCGTTTCCAAATGACTCTAGATGGCGTTCATTATGACCGTCTTATTGGAATTCGTATAGAAGATGATTTACTCATTACAGAAAATGGGTGCATTAATATGTCTATAGATATCCCAAAACAAGTGGAAGAACTTGAGCGTCTAATTGCAAATGGCTCAAATTTTTTTAATGTTTAAAAAATTTTTATGGTAGACTATGTGGAAAATTAAAGGTACAGTTCGATATTTTATTTCGATTTTTGCAATTACTTTTGTTCAAATCGGAGTATTTATTTATACTCAAAAAGTGATTGCAGGAACGGCAAATGATCAAGTTTTTCTTTGGGAAAGCTTGATTTTACAAGGCCTGTTTTTATTGCCGTACATCTTTATGATTGTTCCCGCGAGTTATTTTTCAAATAAATTCTCTAAACAAAAAGTACTCGCTTTTAGTTCATTGTTTATGACGCTTGCGATGATCGCTATGGCGGTTTGTACGACAGTAGGGTTTCCTAAAACGGCTTATTGGTTAACTCTTGCTTTAGCCGCTGGATTTGCGATTCATAGCCCAGCAAAGTATGGTATTCTTAAAGAAATGTTTGGAACAGCTCGTTTAAGTTATGCTAATGCATTTCTTCAATTAGTTTCAATTGCAGCTTTGATTGCCGCCTCTTGGGCAATGACTTTTGGTGTAAATTGGGCCACTAGAACTTTTTCTGATTTACCTTCTTTAACTGATTTTTTATCTAAATCGATTGCTTTTCCGTGGATTTTAACTGGATTTAGTGTTTTGGCAACGGTCATGTCTTTTGTTATTCCAAAAATTGGGCATGAAGATCCTTTTTTAAAAATGCGTTCTGCGAAGAGAACCATCACTTCTACTTGGTCCAATAAAAACGTTCGTGCTACGATTATTGGGCTTTCGATGTTTTGGGCGATGGCTCAAGTGTTTGTTTTAGTTTTCCAGGATTCTTCAGGTGTTGAAAGTCTTTCTGTATTAAAAAATAGCTTAGTTCACACATTTATTGGTTTAACCATTGGGTCTTTTATTGCTGCAAAAGTTTCTGAAAACTTTATTGAAACGGGATTAATTCCTCTTGGCGTTTTAGGGACATCTTTTTCCATTTTATTAATTCCTTTTACAGTGAATCCCATCGTTTTAGCAATACTTTTTGGTTTGGTGGGGCTTTTCGGGGGATTGCTTCTCGTTCCATTGAATGCGTTACTGCAATTTAACACAAGGCCTAATACTTCTGGCCGTATTATTGCTGTTAGTAATATGGTGCAAGCGATCGTCCTTGCCTTATTTTTACTTGTACACGCCCTCCTATTATACTATACAAAGATGACTCCTCATCACCTTTTTATGGGGCTAGGTTTGATTTTCTTGGTGGGCTTTACTTGGTCTATTTATAATATGCCTCAGGCGCTTTTGCGCTCTTTATTAAAACTAGTCTTTAGTCGATATAAAATGCATGTTTTAGGGGTAGAGAATATTCCAAACGATGGCCCTGTTTTGCTCGTTGGAAACCATCATAGCTTTATTGATTGGGCTATTTTACAGATGGCAAGCCCTCGTCCTTTACGTATTGCTTCAAATAAAGATCATTTTGAAAAGTGGTATTTGAGAGCCATACTTAAAAGATTAGGGATGATTCGTATTTCAAGTCGAGATCCTTCGCCTGCATTAAAACAGATTAATGAAGCTCTTTTGAATGGCGAAGCGGTGGTGATTTTCCCTACAGGGGAAGTTTCAAAAGCCCCTCATATTGTTCCTTTTACGCTTGATTTTTCAGACGCTGTAAAAGACACCAATGCGATCATTGTTCCTTTCTATATTCAAGGAATGTGGGGTAGTCGTTATAGTTATAGCGGCTCTGATATGTATGATGTTACGACTCCACGAGCGGTGACGATGGCTTTTGGAAAGCCAATTCCTGCAGATACTCCAGCCAATGAAATTAGAACGATTGTGCGTAATGTTTCTATTGACGCATGGGCTTATGGAATTTCTTTTAGAAAACCGATAGCCGCCTCTTGGCTTAGGACATGTAAAAAAGTAGTTCGGTCAGGGCCTTCTATTTATAATCCCGATGGAGGTCATCTTTCTGGGTACAAATTGTTGTGTGCTGTGCTAGCTTTTAGTCGACAGCTTAAAAAGATAGTAGGCAAAGAACAAAACGTGGGTATTATGCTACCTCCAAGCCCAGCAGGCATTATTGTGAATATGGCTCTTTGGATGCTTGGTAAAACGAATGTGAACTTGAACTATACTTCTGCTCCAGATATTGTTGCAAACTGTGTTCGCCAAGCAGATATAAAAACGGTGATTACGAGTTCTCTATTTATAGAAAAACTTAAAAATCGAGGCAATGACTACTCTACCATGGGTGGTGCAGAATGTAATGTCGTTTTTGCAGAAAACATTCAAAGCCAGATTTCTAAAGGCTCACTTCTTTATTATTTAGTTTTAGGGTTTATTTTACCAACGTTTGTGATTGAATTCTTGTTCATGAAACGAGTTCAGTTAAATGATATTGCAACGATTATGTTTAGTTCTGGATCAGAAGGAACTCCAAAAGGGGTAATGCTTTCTCATTCCAATTTAATAGGGAATATTCAGCAGACATCTTGTATCTTAAACGTGTGCCGCGGCGATGTGATGCTCTGTGAACTTCCGCTGTTCCATTCCTTTGGATTAACAGTAACAACCCTTTTGAATTTAATTGAAGGTTGCCCTGTTGTAACCATTGCAGACCCTACAGACATTAAAACGATGGCTAGGGCTTGTGCTGAATTTAGAGTCACTGCTTTTGTTGGAACCCCCACTTTCTTGCGTGCATTTGTTGTCAATCGACTGGTGCATCCAATGGTATTTAAGTATTTAAGAATTATTATCGCTGGAGCAGAGAGCTTAAGGCCAGAATTACAAGAAGCATTTAGAATGAAGTTTGGTAAAGAGATTTTTGAAGGGTATGGTTGCACAGAAACAACTCCTGTGGCTTCTGTAAATACTGAAAATATGCTTTTGAATGATTTCTTAACCATGCAGATAAATAATAAACCTGGTTCTGTGGGGATGGCTCTTCCAGGGACTCGTTTCCGTATTGTGGACCCAGATACAAATGAAGAATTGCCTGTAGGTGAAGCTGGCATGATTTTGATTGGTGGTTGTCAAGTGATGACAGGGTACTTAAAAGATCCTGAAAGAACAGCTCAAGCATTAATAGAAATAGATGGAAAACGCTGGTACCGCACAGGAGATAAGGG
>JAAYXQ010000044.1 GCA_012515825.1 Fibrobacter sp. | reverse complement strand
TAACGCAAATATAATAAAAAATGCTTATTGTTCAACTTGAGTAGCACGCAAACGTTTTCTCGCTCTGCTACCTGGACGATTACGCCCTTTTGTTTTGATCGGATTACTTTTTTGAACAGACTCAGAAGAAGAAACTGGTGGAGATTTCTTCTTAAAAGAATCTCTTTTAGGTTTTCTTCTGTTTGCATTAGGAGAATGATGAGCAGAAGATTCTTTTTGAACAGGAAGCTCTTTTAGAACAGAAGAATCGCCTTCTTGAATTTTTTGACGAGTGAGCTTTTCGATGGCTCTTAATTCAGACTCTTCATCGGGAGCACAAAACGCAATCGCCACGCCCCCTTTACCTGCCCGAGCTGTTCGTCCAATACGATGAACATACGTTTCTGGGACTTCTGGTAAATCAAAATTAAAAACATGGGTCACACCATCAACATCAATGCCTCGAGCCGCAATATCTGTAGCGACTAAAACACGAATCTGCTCGCACTTAAAATTACCAAGAGCCTCTTGTCGACGCGTTTGGCTTTTATTACCATGAATCGCAGCACTAGTAATCCCTGCTTTTTCTAAAGTCTCCGTAATGCGATTCGCCCCATGTTTTGTACGGCTAAAAATCAACACTTTTGACATTTCTGGGTGGGCTAAAAGTAATGCTTTTAATAGAGCGCCTTTTCTTTTTTTATCCACTTTATAAACAGATTGTTCGATTCGCTCAATGGGAGTACTTTCAGGAACAACTTCTATACGAATAGGATTCTTTCGTAAAATCGAAGAAGCCAATTTGGTGATATCAGAAGGCATCGTCGCAGAGAAAAATAAATTTTGACGAACAGCAGGAAGCATCGTAATGATTTTTCGAATATCGTGAATAAATCCCATATCCAGCATACGATCGGCTTCATCAAGTACAAAAAACTCTAACGCTCTTAAAGAAATTACTTTTTGCCCGATTAAATCAAGTAATCTTCCAGGAGTTGCCACCAAAACATCTATGCCCCGAATTAAGGCTTTTTTTTGTGATACATCGCTCACGCCACCAAAAACACATGTGGTAGAAATAGACGTATATTGTGCATATTGTTCAAAGCACTCAGACACTTGAATTGCAAGTTCTCGAGTAGGCAATAAAACAAGCGCTCTAGCACATTTTGGTGCACGTATTTTCCCTGATTTTAAGAGAAGCTGAAGAATAGGCAAAGCAAAAGCCGCTGTTTTCCCTGTTCCTGTTTGGGCAATTCCTAAAAGATCGTTTCCTTCAAGAAGAGGCATAATGGCCTGAGATTGAATTGGAGTGGGGGTTTCATAGCCAACGGCACGGACTGCTCGCTGTAAAGACGGGTCAAGAGGAAAATCCTCAAAAGAATTAATCATATGAACACAAATTAGAATTTAATAGGCTCTTTCCAAACCCTACGATGAGAAAAACAGCTTTTCGTATTCATAACACCAAAAGTTCTTTTCGCTGGTTTTATGGCAATACTGTCGTTTTTGTGGCATTCTGCTAGTATATTCTCAATAATTATGAAATACACTATAGCTCTTTTTGATTAAACGGAACAAGCTCATTTGAATCAAACCCCACAAAACCACCATTTTTTTGATTATGAATATCAAGAAAAGAAACGAATGAATTTGTTGAAAAATGGAGGCTACCTAATAACAGGCTTTTTAAAAACAAAAAAACTTCTATACTAACGTATAAAAGCTTTTTTGAAGCGGGAAGAGCGAGATTCGAACTCGCGATAGGATTAAGTCCTATACGTCCTTAGCAGGGACGCGCCTTAGGCCAGCTCGGCCATCTTCCCGTTTATCTCGCACAATTCTAAATAAAAAT
>JAAYXQ010000007.1 GCA_012515825.1 Fibrobacter sp. | reverse complement strand
TCTATTTCTAACCTTATAATCAAAGGCTAAAGACTTTAATCCTTGCTTCTTTTTTACTTGAGACCAAAAAGAAGTTTGTTGTATGATAGGGGTATCATAAACGTCTACAATTGATTTTTTTTCTAAACTAATATGCATCGCTTTCACAAAATGAGTAAAGTTTTCAATATAGTATAGATCTCAATGAAGTAAAGGCTACATAAGGAATTTGTACGCAAATCCATATTTTTATAATGATTTTTAAGTTGTTTTTGGTATTTCTAATGAGTCCCGTTTTTTTTAACGATTTATGTAATGTTTACGCAGGAATTCTCACCGTTTTTAAAATTGGTTTCCATAATAATTTTATAATTAATTCTTGCTGTTTTAAATAGATTTTTCACCGATTTTTTTGATTATCGACATTCTTAAATTTGATTTTCATAATGTTTTCGCAGGAATTCTCGCTATGATTTCAAAATTAAATTTTGCTGACTTAGCGTATGTTCAATGTTTTCACAGCGATTCTCGCCGTTTTTTTTGATTCTCGATATTCTTTAATTTGATTTTCGCCGATTTTACCTATACACACATTCTATAAAGCCTCGGACCGAATTGATCGCGATTATTTTTTCGGCTTTTTGTAGGTCACTTGGGTAAAGTATTTTTTCTTTTATTTTTTTATTAGAAAGTAGTTCTTCTCGAAATACGCCTCGTAAAAGGCCACAAGAAACAGGTGGCGTAAAATACTCTCCATCTATTTTTAAGACCAAATTCGCCCTTGTGGTTTCAGTGAGTTCGCCTTTTTGATTCATAAAAATACAATCCGTACAAGTCTCATGAATTGAGTTCTGTATTGTTTTTCGATTAGACGTTTTGTGGTATAAGAATGGATTAGAAGAGTCTACTCTATCTGGAGATAAACTTAATATGTAAGGCGATGGCAAAGATTCTAAAGGGTTCAATTCAATAAGAAAATCATTTCCTTTTTTGACTTGTATTCGCATTTTATAGCTTTTAGAATCGAGATTTTTTATGTGGGAAAGTATTTTTTGATGGACTTTTGCCTTAAATGCAGAAATGTTATTGATGAATCCAAAAAAAACGCATGAGCGAATCAATCGATCAAAATGCCTTTCTAAAAAAAACACCTGCCCGTTTTCAATAAGCAAGCTTTCAAAAACATAAAAATCAGACGACTCTCCCAAAACACCAGTTTTTATAAGGCACTCATTCCATTCTTCTGAAGAAACGGACGGCCATACGATTCCTCCACCAGCCCCATATTCGATTAACTTATTTTTCTTTTCAAAAATAGCGGTTCTAATCGCTACATTAAAAAGGCTATCTCCATTTGGTTTGATATGCCCTATGGTTCCTGTATAAATGCCTCGTGGTGCATCTTCTAGAGATTTGATGATTTCCATACTACGAATTTTGGGAGCCCCCGTAATAGAAGCACATGGAAATAAAGCCTTTAAAATTTCTGCATTTGTTTTTGTGGAAAGTGCAGTGACAGTAGATGTCATCTGAATGACGGTCGGGTAAGTCTCTATTTGAAAAAGAGCAGGCACCTCTACTGAGCCTGTTTGAGCGACCTTAGCCATATCATTTCGAATCATGTCG
Organism: Fibrobacter sp.; assembly: GCA_012515825.1. GTDB lineage: Bacteria > Fibrobacterota > Fibrobacteria > Fibrobacterales > Fibrobacteraceae > Fibro-01. The sequence goes on along the minus strand of JAAYXQ010000007.1, from coordinate 1,938 downwards.
ACAATCATTAAATTTTCAGATTGATTCTTTTTGTCTTGTGCTAAAAACGCCTTGTCTTCTTGTTCATGTTCTTTTCGATAAAGTACAGTGCCTTTCATCGGTTTAGAACGGAGTGTTCCATTTGTCTTTTCAAAAAATAACTCTGGAGAAAGAGAGGCGATGGCGAAATCCTCTGTTTCAATGTAAAACAAATATTCTCCTGGATTTTCTTTTGACTTAGAAAGAAACCAAGAGAACGGGTCACCAAAATAACGGGCATGAAACCGTATAGTATAATTGACTTGGTAAGCGTCACCATTTTCAAGATGATTTTTAATCTGCTGAATATTTTGTAGATATTCTTCTTTTGTGGTGTAAGGTACAAATGGGCTAAGCTCTATTTCAGAAGCGATTATCCCTTTTAAATTTGGTATGATTTCAAAAGATTCGAAAAGAGCAAAAAAGAGATACGGGATTTTAGGAGGGTCTTCATCTTGGACCTGAAACAAAGAATCAAAAGCGGGAGAGGCTTCGTAAGATAAAAAGCCGATGGCATGTAAGTTTTTTTTTGTTGCCTTTTGTTCTACTTTCTCTAATAAAGAAAAGACCTCTTTTTTTTTAGTAGCCACAAAAGATTCTACAGGTTTCTTAAACTGCAACCAATTTTTACATTTAGAATCATACACTAAAACTTTCATAAAGCATCCATGCCCGAAGTATTGATTCTTTGAAATTAGTAAAAAACGCCCTTTTTTGTTAATAGCAATAAAAATCTTCAAATTCAAACGATCTATTCTTTTCAAATAAAAAAAAGACCTGCCTGATTGGTTTATGAAAAGCCTTTTTCACAAATGATCAAAAACTGATCTTTTTATATTTAACAACCAAAATGCACTTACAAAGGACTTTCGTATATGATTAGAATTGGTATTGTCGGTTATGGTAATTTAGGAAGAGGCGTCGAATGCGCCATTAAGAACTCTTCAGATATGGAACTCGTGGCCGTTTTTACTCGTAGAGATCCAAAAACGGTTTCCATTTTAACAAAGGGTGTACCAGTTGTTCATTCCGATCTAGCTGAAGAATGGAAAGATAAAATTGATGTGATGATTCTTTGCGGTGGAAGCGCTACCGACTTGCCTGCTATGACGCCAAAATTTGTAGAGATGTTTAATGTAATAGATAGTTTTGATACGCACGCCAAAATTCCAACTCACTACGCCAATGTAGATGAAGTCGCTAAAAGAAAACATCATCTCGCTTTAATTGCTGTTGGCTGGGATCCTGGGATGTTTTCTATAAACCGCCTTTTTGGTAATGCGATTCTTCCTCAAGGGAAAGATTATACCTTCTGGGGTAAGGGTATCAGCCAAGGCCATTCCGATGCCGTACGCCGCATCGCTGGTGTGAAAAATGCAAAGCAATATACAGTTCCTATAAAAGAAGCTCTTGATGCCGTTCGTGCTGGTTTAGATCCAGAACTTTCTACACGTCAAAAGCACACTCGTGAATGCTTTGTCGTTTTGGAACCAGGAGCTAATGCCTCTGCCATTGAAAACGAAATTAAAACAATGCCAAACTATTTTGCAGATTACGATACCACCGTTCATTTTATTTCAGAAGAAGAATTTGCAAAAAATCACTCTGGAATGGCTCACGGCGGTTTTGTGATTCGCTCTGGAAAATCAGGCATGTCACTCGAAAATTCTCATATTATTGAATATAGTATCAAGCTCGATTCTAATCCTGAATTTACGACTAGTGTTCTCGTAGCCTACGCTCGCGCGGCTTATAAAATGGCCAAGGAAGGGGCGTACGGTTGTAAAACGGTATTAGATGTGCCTCCTGCTTATTTAAGTGAAAAGAGCGGTGAAGAGCTTCGTGCTTCTTTACTTTGATTTTTTGAATATCTCTAGGCTTTCATAATATTATGTTAGATTTTCACCCGCTTTCTCTCTC
>JAAYXQ010000043.1 GCA_012515825.1 Fibrobacter sp. | reverse complement strand
TAACGCCACAAAAACCGCTGTCTGAAAGTCTGTTTTTTTGTTCCTGTAATACGAGTCGCATTATTATCATGTACTCGATATTCAATAAAGCAAGAATTCAGAAATAAGACGCGGTATTTTTTTTCTGCACAAATTCCGATCCATTGATCATGCATTGGTATTTTTTTTGGAAAAGGCATTGCGGACTCTAAAATGGTTCGCTTAAAAGCCATGCAGCAACCAGTGTAAGAATTTTTCCACCAGTTTTTGAATAAACCCCGCTGTACGTTTCTGAGTTCAAAAAGAGTTTTTTCTTGCCTTTTATTTTCTCTTAAAACAAAAGCATCATGTAAAATCAAATCATATTCTTTTAGTTTCTGAACACAGGCATTCACTTTACCTGTGAGCCAGAGATCATCTTGATCACTCAAGAAAATCAGATCGCCTCGGCAATGAACTAAGGCGCGTTCGAAATTATAAATAGGCCCTAGACGTTTTTCATTCTTTAATAAAATCAAACGAGAATCTTTTATTCTTTCTATAATTTCAATCGACGCATCTGTAGAGGCATCATCAGAAAGCACTAATTCATCCTCTGGAGACAATTGTTTTAAAATGCTTTCGATTTGTTCTTGAAGATACTTTTCTCCGTTATATACGGCCATACAAACCGAAATCATAATCACCTCTTAATATTTCAAAAAGCGTCTTGGAATAAATAATTTTGGGACTCTTCGTAAGAACATCCATGAAGGAGAAGCTAACTTAAAAAACATCTGAAGGGCCTTCATTTTATTTGAATAAGTGAGCGAAGAAAACCAATTCGATTTGCAATGCCACACGGCTCTCTTATAAAGAGGATGCTCTGAATACAAATCAATAATTCTTAGGAGTTCCGAATACATTTTTTCATGATTTAAATGCATGTTATTTCCATGCAATCGGTAATAACAAAATACATTTTCTAAAACAGGTAATGGCCCATATTGGTAAGAAAGACGAAGCCACAGGGGAAAATCTTCAAAGAAAAAGCGAGAATCATAGCCACCAACTTCAAAAAATAAATCTCGGCGAATCATTTCTGTACAGCCATGTAAGGCTTTTTGCCCTAAAAATAGTTCTTCAAAAGTGACCTCTGGAACCCCTTTTAAGAAACGTTCATCTAAGTTTAGTTCTAACGTTCCAGAGGCATTCATCTCCATTGTTTGTCCAAAGCAAACAGGAACGTTTGGGTGTTCTTCCATAAAAGTAGATTGAATCATCAAGCGCCCTGCAGGCATAATGTCATCGCTTGCAAAGGAACAGAAATAACGACCACGAGCAAGCTTTGCTAATTCATTCATTGTAGATACAAAGCCTTGATTAGGTCTTGTGATAAACTGGAAGCCTAATTTTTTTGAAAGCGATTCAAGAATCAAAGGGCTCTGATCCGTACTTCCATCATCAATTACTATTAATTCAAAAGAAACGCCTTGCTGAGAAAGAATCGAGCGAATAGCCGCTTCGACATAAGCCTCATGATTATAACTTGCAAGTAATACTGAGACTAAAGGGGTTTCCATGTATAATGATTCCTAATAGTGAACAATAAAATAAAAATAAAGCAAAGTACGTTTTCTATGGCATATGCGCCAAAAGGAGCTGTAATACCCAAAGAAGAAATACCTATAAAAGAAAGTATAAAAAATAAACTCTGTGAAAGAATTTCTAAAAATAGAAAAGCCTTAGCTGATTGTTTAGCAATTAGTCCTATGCCTAAACACCAAGAACCACAACGAAAAAAGTCTCCGATCCATTGTAGGTGCATTTGCTTAGCGACTGGGAGGAACTCTTCTGATAAAATGAATTGAATCACAAATTCTTTAAGAAAAAACATACTGAAGATTAAGATAAAAGCGACCAAAAGTACACCTAATAAAGCGTACCAAAGTGTTTTAAAGAATGATTTTTCATTTTTCAACTTGGAAAGTTTAGGTAATAAAATAACGCCTAAGACAGAAGAAAAAGCCACATTGAAAAAGTCAGAGATTCGGAAAGCCCCTTGCCATAAGCCAGCCTCATGCCATCCGATTGATGTACCAATAAGAGAACGAATAGCAGTTAAAACGATAGGCGTTAAAATCATCGGGATGATTCCCATCAAAGCATACTTTTTCCAGACATTATAACCAAAGGAAGTACTTTTTATAAGGCGAGAAAAGATTTTTTTCTTGTAGGCAATAAATAATGAAATGAATAGTGCTACTAAAGATTGCGTCGCTAGTACAATTAAAATAAGATCTTTATTCCACAAAACAAAGAGAATCACCCAAAGTGCCTGTGTGAGATAAGTACTAATAGAAAGAAAAGCCCAAAGTTTAAATGCAGAAAAACCATTTGCAATAGACTGAACAATGGAAAACAAAACCATCCCAATCACGCCTGGAATGGCACACAATAAAGCAATTCGCAGCATTCTTTCAGAAACGTCAGGAAATAAAAAATGGAAAGCACCAGTCCAAGAGGCGATCAATAAAAAGATGGAAACAAATAGAATGCTTATCCCAGAAAGAATTAAACCAGAGCGCCATAAAGAAAAACGACGATCTTCATCTTCTGCATATTGAGAGGTTAAGCTCACCCAACCATTCTGAATGGATAAAGAGCCTCCTGCCTGAGCAGCCATCATTAAATTTTGAAACTGCCCTACCATCGCAAAACTCACAGGCCCGAGAATCACAGCTAAAATTTTATTTGTGGCAAAAGATGTTACAATACGAATGAATGCGACCATCCCAGATAAAAAAGATTGCTTGATGACTTGAGGCATCTTTTTCATGAACGACTACTCCAGCGAACGAATAACTCGAGCAGGGACTCCGCCAATCAAAACTCGTTCAGGAAATGTGCCAGAGACGATAGAACCTGCTGCCACAACGCTATGTGCACCAATGGTTGTCCCTTTTAAGATTGTGACTCGATTGCCTATCCAAACGTTTTCTTGAATGGTAACAGCCCCTTTTTTAGGTTCTCCACCAAGACGATTTTCAGGAGAAAGCGGATGAAAATCAGTGTCATAAATATCCACATGAGATCCAATTAAGACTCGTTCTCCAATAAAAATACCAGGGCCTTCTGAAATGGCAGAAAAATCATTTCCTATCCAAGTTTCTTTTCCAAAAGAAATTTGAGAAGAACTTGTACGTGCATCACAAAAAATATAAGAGTTCCAAAAAGACTTTCCTGTAATCCAACCTAAACGAACGCCAGAACCAAAGTGAATACGCCCCTTCCCTTGCGTGAGTAGAGGGGCTCCTTTAATTGGCTTACCTTCATAAGATGCTTCTGATAAAAAAGAATAAAGAAGCCGCCTCATAAAAGCATAGGCGTGTCGAAAAATTTTAACAAACAAAATCATTCACTCCTTGAATTATTTCTGTGACTTCATCATCTGTTAAAATTGGATTTAAAGGGATACTGATCACTGTAGCCGCAAGTCTCTCTGTGATTGGCAAAGACTCATACACTAAACCAGTTTTATATGCTTCTTGTTGATGAGGAGCACTAGGGTAATAAACGAGTGTTTCAATGCTACGGTTTTGTAAATGCTTTATAAATTCTTCTCTATAATCTGTCCGTAATACAAAAGAATGCCAAACATGTTCTTCGCTTACTCCCATTTGAGGCAAACGTATCAGAGGATTTTTTATTTCATTTAAATAACGTTCCGCAATCGAACGCCTCCGAGCGTTATGACGTTCCAAGTAAGGTAATTTCACAGAAAGAAAAGCCGCTTGAATTTCATCTAAACGTGAATTGACGCCTTTATAAATATTCACGTATTTTTTTTGTGCTCCGTAATTACTGAGAGTTCGAACTACTTGCGCTAAAGAGACGTCTTTTGTAGTTACAGCACCCCCATCTCCTAAAGCGCCTAAGTTTTTAGATGGATAAAAACTAAAGGCAGCGGCATCCCCTAAAGAGCCCACACGATTTTTTCCATAATATGCACCATGAGCTTGAGCAGCATCTTCTACTACTAACAATTGATGTTCTCTCGCAAAAGAGAGAATCGGATTCATGTTTGCAGACCGACCATAAAGATGAACGGGTAAAACCGCTCTTGTTCTAGGAGTTAATGCTTTTTCTAAAAGAAGAGGGTCTAAATTAAAAGATTCTTCATCTGGCTCGACTAAAACAGGCACTAGCCCTGTTTCTGAAATGGCAAGCATGGTGGCGATATAAGTATTTGCAG
>JAAYXQ010000042.1 GCA_012515825.1 Fibrobacter sp. | reverse complement strand
TCCGATAAGAAAAAAGATGGTCCAATTGATGCAGAATACGAAGTCGTTGATGACGATAAGAAATAATCAAAGTGACTTAACTTAAAGCCCCTAACACAAAAACGGGATTCTCTTTCTTCAAAAAAAAGAGTAATCCCTTTTTGCGTATAAAACTAATGTTTAGATTTAATTGATAGAGAAATTATTATGGCTACAAAACGCGATTATTATGAAGTCCTTGGAGTATCTAAAGATGCGAGTGCAGAAGAACTCAAGCGCGCTTATAAGAAATTAGCAATCAAATACCACCCAGATAAAAATCCTGGCGACAAAGAAGCAGAAGAAAAGTTCAAAGAAGCGGCCGAAGCGTATGACGTTCTTTCCGATGCAAACAAAAAAAGTCAATATGATCGTTTTGGCCATGATATGCCAAACGCTGGTGGCTTTGGTGGTGGTCAAGGATTCTCAAGCTTTGAAGACATTTTTAGCCAATTTGGAGATATTTTTGGTGGTTTTGGGTTTGGTTCTTCTGGAAGAGGAGGCCGTTCTAGTCGTAAAGCAGGCCCACCTAGAGGGCAAGATTTACAGATTAAAGTGGCGCTTTCTTATAAAGAAATTTTAGAAGGCGTTACTAAAAAAGTACGTATCAAACGCTATGCCCCTTGTACTTATTGTAATGGTAAAGGCGGGTCTGATGTGACCACTTGTAGCACTTGTAATGGAACAGGACGAGTTCGTCGTGTAACTCAATCGTTCTTCCAGATGGTGAGCGAGTCCGCTTGCCCTACTTGTAATGGCATGGGTGAAGTGATAAAAAATCCTTGTTCTCATTGCCGTGGCGAAGGTCGTGTTTTAGAAGAAGAGATGATCTCTATAAAGATTCCTGTGGGTGTTGCCGAAGGCCAGTACCTCAATATGAGAGGCGAAGGAAACTGTGGGCCTAGAGGTGGCGCTAGTGGAGATCTTTTAGTTGTTATTACTGAAAAGAAAGATGACTTCTATACTCGTGAAGGAGATGATTTACACTGCGATATCCAAGTCCCAATTCACAGACTCGTTCTTGGTGGTTCTCAAAGAATTCCTACTCTAGAAGGTGGCGAACTCAGTATTAAAATCAGTTCTGGCACACAAGTCGGAAGTATTTTAAGGCTAAGAGAACAAGGGCTTTATCCTTTGAATGGTCGAGGAGGTCGCGGGAATCTATTTGTAACGATTCAAGCCGATATCCCTAAAGACTTATCTTCTAAAGAAAAGCAACTCTATCAAGAACTAGCTGAAATTCGAAAGAAAAAAGAAGACGAACAAGAAGAAAGCTTTATTCAAAAAATGAAGAAAATGTTTTCTTAAAATAAAAGTTACTTCTTAGTTTTTTCCAAAAAATTAGGTGTAATCATTTGTCATTGGCTGCAAACCATTACGCCTGTTAGCTCTTCAAAGAGACAAATACCAAAAGTATTTGTCTTTTTTTTTGATTAAAAAACTTTGCCAATACTTGTATAAAAAAGATTTCGTCATTTCTACCAAAACGAATTCATGTGACGTTGAAGTTTATTAAGTACTCTATAACAAATGAAACAATGAGTTAAAGCGACGGGTAAAAAAGAATTGTAACACATTATGCAATCATTTTAAAACGCACTTTTATTACAAGGATAAATGAAACAATGAGTTAAAGCGACGGATAAAAAACAATTGTAACTCATTATGCAATCATTTTAAAACGCACTTTTATTACAAGGAAATATGATTCGAAATAACTTTTAGACGTTTCTAATAAAACAAATTCATGTGACGTTGATGTTTTTATAAAGTACTCTATAACAAACGAAACAATGAGTTAAAGCGACGGGTAAAAATAATTGTGACACATTATGCAATCATTTTAAAACGCACTTTTATTACAAGGAAATATGATTCGGAATAACTTTTAGACATTTCTACCAAAACGAATTCATGTGACGTTGATGTTTATTAAGTACTCTATAACAAACGAAACAATGCGTTAAAGCGACGGGTAAATATGACTTTTTGGGGGTGTAAGAAAATTCCACGAGATTCTCCCCGTTTTGAGGAAGAACTTAAGAATATCTTATGTCTGTAATTTGGCAAAATGTACATTCGTTCCCTTTATTAGGAGAATGTTACATTTTAACGCCTTTTTTTGATTAAAACTGGAAATAAAGGAATGGATTGTATGACTGCGTAAATAGAACGAGACAAG
>JAAYXQ010000041.1 GCA_012515825.1 Fibrobacter sp. | reverse complement strand
TTTAGAAAAAAAATCAATTGTAGACGTTTATGATACCCCTATCATACAACAAACTTCTTTTTGGTCTCAAGTAAAAAAGAAGCAAGGATTAAAGTCTTTAGCCTTTGATTATAAGGTTAGAAATAGAGATTTGTATTTGAATGTAGACGGCTATTCTTGCACTCAAGCTGATTTTCTAATGTTTGTACAACAATTAAATGCGAATGATTGTGTTGTTTATGTTCCTTATGGCCCAGAGGTAGAACCCTCAGAAGAAAATCAAGGAGTTTTTCTAGAAGAATTATCTGAATCGTTGCGTTCTTACTTGCCCAAAGGCTGCATTGGCATACGGTATGATTTGAATTGGGCATCTCACTGGATAGATGAATCTTTTTTTGATGAAAAAGGGGAGTGGATAGGAGCGCCAGAGAAGCGTTTCCAAGAATTCAAAATCAATTTCTGCACTCAAAATAAAAACTTGCAAAAGTCTAATAGTGATATTTTACCCGCAGATACTATTATGGTTGATTTAATCCCTTCAGAACACGATATTCTATCGGCAATGAAGCCAAAAACGCGTTATAATATTGGGCTTTCTTATAGAAAGGGAATCAATGTCCGAGTAGGCACTATAGAAGATCTTAAAATATGGTATGATCTTTATTTAGAGACGGCTAAACGAGATGGATTGCACATCAATGAATTCTATTATTTTCATTCTGTTTTTGCCACACAAATGGAAGATTCTGTGAAGGTGAAATTACTCATAGCTTATCTAGATGATATTCCTTTAGCGGCCATGTTTTTAATTATCTCGAACCATCGAGCGACCTATTTATACGGTGCTTCCTCTTCTCAGATGAGAAACTATATGCCTACTTACGCCCTCCAATGGAAGGCCATGCAAATTGCAAAAAGCCAAGGCTGTATAGAATACGATATGTTTGGCGTTTCACCAAACGCAGATCCTTCTCATCCAATGCATGGTTTACATCGATTTAAGTCTGGTTTTGGTGGCTCTGTATTTCATCAAATGGGATGTTGGGATTACCCATTGGATCATGAAAACTTCACCTTATTCCAAGCTTCTGAAGTAAACGCCAAAGGGTATTACTTATAAAGAAAATACCCTTAAGTCTTACTTTATGAGTGCTTTTTTGTATCAGATTCGTCTTTTAATTCTGTTAATTCATCGCTATTACGGTATATATCTAGTTTTCCGAGATAATCTGCATTAGAAATATGACAAAAAAGATCGTTCGGCGTTACGAAAAATGCTTGTTGATCCTTCGCATTATCAATTAAGTTCTTAAAGGAATCAATCGGTTTCCCTCTTAATTCTTGTTCTACAATTAAGAAATTTTGAACCGCAAGGCTTAATTCTTCGTTTTCACGGAAGAGTTTTTCCCCATGATCAATCCCATCAATGGCTTCTTGAATTAATGTAGATTCACTTTGATAGATATCATCATTAAACGTATTGTTGAAATGAATTTGTGTTTTATCATCACTGTATCTTAAGATGTCTTGTTGTGAAGTATGGTAGTTTATAAAATGATCGAGTAGGGTAATAGATGTCCTTTGACGTAAAGAAATCTTAAGATCGGCGTTTTTAAGAACTAATTTGAATTGTGGATCTATTTTTGAGGCGTCCTCATAGCATTGATAAACGAATTCAGAGCAAATCATTGGGCGTTTGCCTTCGTATTTCTTATCCTCTAAAATGCTTTTGATTTTTGCTGTAACAAGCTTTAATAAACCAATGACTACTTTTTGTTTTAAGCTTACATGAGAAATATTTTTATAAATGAGGATCATCCCTAATAAAATAAGATCTGGCAGGGGGTAGACTAAATTTTGTTCAATATACTTCTTTGCAGCATTTATGACGGGCGATATATTTGTGTCATCAGTTTTTTTAACCCGACAGATATGAACAGGACGTAATGGAGTTCCTTTATCTGCGACCAAATGAGCGTGTAATCCAGATAAGGCGGCGTCAGCCATAGCGGGAGGATCTTCTTGAATAAAAAGACCTGCATGACTTACTTCTGAATCGGTTAAAATCATGATTAAGTGAGATAACGGATCTAGTTTTCCATCTTCGTTTCTCTCTCCTTCAAAAGTCATAATATCGCCAGCTTTTAATTTCGAAACATTAAGCATAAAATTCCCTTTAGTCATTTTAAATGTGACTATTGATGTTTTTCGTTGTTTTTAATCCAATCCGTTTTATAGATTACTCTAAAAATAAATTGATATAGTATTATTTGACTATAATCCAAATGGGTTATATTTTCATATTGGCAAGAGATAGACCTTGCAATAAAAGCTCTCTCTTTTCAGGATGAATTCCTTGAATTATACTCCCAAGTTGTTCTAGTTTAAAATTTGGATGATATTTTCTAAATAATTCAATATGTTTATTCGCCTCTTCCATACGATTTTCCCATCCAAGGGCTGAAATCATTACGATACGAGGAATTGGTGTTTCTGGCATAATAAATAGAATTTCAGAACAATATTGAATACATTCGTTAAAGCGTTTTGCTAAAAAAAGAAGAATCGCTTTGGTTGCACAATTATAGGGTTGATCCACAAAATCGATATTCATTTTTTCATAAAAAGAGACTTCTTCAAGCCCAAGATCTTCTTTTCCTTGAAGCATATAAAGCTGAGCTAGAAGGTTTCTTGTGTGTATACAGAGGGGATTGATAACAGTTATTTTCTTTAGATAATAAATGGAATGTTCGTTGTCTCCTGCAAGAATACTTGCAAGAGCAATAATAAACATAGAATACT
>JAAYXQ010000006.1 GCA_012515825.1 Fibrobacter sp. | reverse complement strand
GCTTCTTCTAAAAAATCGGCTCGTAAACGAATATCCGACTCACTATCTAGTAATGGTTCTGCCGAAATAGAAACGCTCACTTTATGTGGCCCCACTTGAAAAGAATTATCTATTGGCCCCACTTTATCCACAAGACGTTCTTGCCATTGTACTTCAGGCTCCCCTGCCCGAACATCACAATGAAACTCCCTCTTTAAACGAGCTAATAACACATCTAATTGAACTTCTCCCACTGTGTGAAGAATCCAATATCCCCCTTCATGATGGCGAGCTAACTTAAAAGAAGGGTCCATTCTTGATAAGATCTGCAGACTTTCTTCAATATGATTAAAATCTTCTATTTTCAAACACTCTATTTGAGTTTGAAGCAAAGGTAAATATTTATTTCTTATCGGTTCTTCAGTCTCTAAAGCAAAGATCTTTCCATCCTTGCCTAAATAATTTCCTAACTCCATTTTTTCTTCACTTTTCATGGCGTAGATATCGCCTTCACGAATAACCTCTTCTGGAACAAGCATATTTGCTTTCATTCGATAAAATGAAAAGCCAAGAGGCCATTTAGAACTTTGTAGATTACACATGCTTCTAAACAAAGAAATCTCACCATACCCCTTAAAAAAGCGAAGTCGAACCACTTGTCCTAAAGTCTTTTTATGAAAAGAAGGAGGAGAAGGTAAAAAGAAAGAAAGACCAGTCATTAAACTTCGGACACCAAAATTTTCAAGCGCAGAACCAGCATAGCACAAAACATACTCGTCTGATTTTGCAAGGTTTTCTAAACCTCGAATCAAATCTTTTGGAGAAACATCTTCCCCTTTTATGGCTTGTTCTAAAATAGGATCATCAAAAAGCGAAGCAAACTCAACCGCTTCCTTATAGTACTTGAGAGCTTCAGAAGATGCTTTTTTAGAACTCAAAGGAACAGCTTCTTCCCTACCATCTTCATTATGTTTTAGACGTGTTTGACTAATGACATCAATGACGGAGCTCATTTTGCCTTTTGTATATTCTGGAAGACTTAACAACAAAGGCCGCACACCCAAACGTTCTTCAACATCAAGCAAAACTTCGTCTAGTGAATAGTCCTGATTGTCTAGTTTATTAATAAATAAAAGAGTACGAACTCCGGCTGATCTCAGTTTTTTCCAAGCCGTCATCGTCTGAGTTTCAACACCATTTGCTGCAGAAACCACAAGTACAGCACCTTCCACAGCCGACAAAGCCATATCTACTTCAGCACCAAAATCAATATGGCCTGGAGTATCAATAAAATTAAACCAAATATTACGCCACTCAAAATGAGCAACACCAGCTTCAATCGTAATACCACGAGCCTTTTCTTCTGGCAAATAATCCATCGTAGCAAGGCCTTCTTCTACATTCCCTGGCCGCCCAATTTCGCCAGCAGTAAAAAGAATACGCTCCGATAGCGTAGTTTTACCTGCATCTACATGAGCAAGAATCGCGATGTTACGAATGGATTGCATCCTCCCAATTTAGAAAAGATTTTTTTATAAAATACAGCGAAGGCCTGAACGAAGAAAAAAAGTCTATTAAAACAAAATATTATATCCAAATTCGACTAGAAATAAATTTATCGGGCAATTAAATCCCTGACAGACCCAATTCAATGAAACATTATTTTCGTGAGAATAAGCTTACCAAAAGCATAAAGGCTAAAAAACGATACAACAAGTACAGCGAACGCCTGAACAACGACGGATTACGCAGTTTATTAACCTAATTCGACTAGAAACAAATTTATCGGGCAATTAAATCCCTGACAGACCCAATTCAATGAAACATTATTTTCGTGAGAATAAGCTTACCAAAAGCATGAAGGCTAAAAAACGATACAAATAGAACATCGAAGCCCTGAACAACGACGGATTACGCAGTTTATTAACCTAATTCGACTAGAAACAAGTAAGTCGAGGCGTGAAGGCTGAAGCTGTACAACAAGTACAGCGAACGCCTGAACAACGACAGATTACGAAGTTT
>JAAYXQ010000005.1 GCA_012515825.1 Fibrobacter sp. | reverse complement strand
TCTAAAATTTGTTCGGCCCATTCTAGTATTTTTTGTATTAAATTCTGGTCTTCAATCCAGTCAAAAAAGCGGAATAACCAAGAACCACTTTGCTCGTTTCCTTCAAGATTTCCAGCCCCACGGTCTCTTAAGTCCATCTCGGCTATTTCAAAACCATCTTCGGTACTTGCAAATCCATTGAGACGCTCTATCGCAGGGTTATTAGAGTCGCACATTAAAAAGCACCATGCTTGATCTCCGCCACGGCCAACGCGGCCTCTTAATTGATGGAGTTGAGAAAGCCCAAGGCGTTCTGGATGGTCTATCACCATTAAGTTTGCCGAAGGAACGTTTACGCCCACTTCTATAACGGTGGTGGCAATAAGAACATGAATCAGGCCCGCATTAAAATCTTTAAGAATTTGGTTACGAAGATCTTCATCCATTTGCCCGTGAATCACTTCTACTTTCCAATCTTTATTCCAAGAATGTAACTCTTCAAAAATATCGTGAACGGAAAGGGATTTACCTTCTTCATCGTTTTCTACTCGATTCACAACCCAATAGCAATGATTCCCTTTTAAGGTTTCCTGAAAAATAAAGTTTTTCATATCATCCCGTTTTTCTGGGGTGATTAATCTTGTTTTTACAGGCTTTCGACCAGGAGGTTTTTCTTTAATTAAAATAGTCTGTAAGTCGCCATAAAATGTCATGGCTAAACTTCTTGGAATTGGCGTTGCGCTCATGACTAACAAATCGGGGTAATTCCCTTTTGCTAAAAGAGCTTCTCTTTGATTCACGCCAAAACGATGCTGTTCGTCTATAATGACAAACCCGAGTTTATTAAAAAAGACATCTTTAGAAAATAAAGCGTGAGTTCCAACAACGGCGTGAGAAAGCCCCATTTGAAGCTCTCCTAAAATCGTTTTTCTTTCGGCAGCACTTGTCGCTCCCACTAAAAGAGAAAGGCGAAGCCCCGCTTTTTCAAAATAAGGTTTTAGAAAAGCGTAATGTTGCCTCGCTAAGATATCTGTTGGAACCATTAAAGCACATTGTTCTTGAGCGCCACAGACTGAAAGCATGGCGAGTAAGGCGACGACCGTTTTCCCGCTACCGACGTCTCCTTGTAAAAGAGCATGAAATTGTTTTTTGCCGTGTAACCCTTCTAAAATTTGAGCGAGAGCTTTTTTTTGATCATTTGTCAGTTCGTATGGTAAACTTGCTTCGGCGGCCATGACAAGCCCTTGATCAATAGCACGCTCAGATCCTCTAAGTGTCAAATGCCTACGTCTTGAGGCCATTCGTAAACAGAAGGGAAGTAGCTCTAGAATTTTGAGCTGGCGTCTCCCTTGCATGGCTTCACCAAACGATTTTGGTTGATGAAGGCGTTTAAGGTTTTCGATTGTGGGAACTAATCCTAAAAAAGTGCAAAGTTCATCTGGACAAGCTTTGGAAACACTTAAGTGGGGAAGAGTAAAAAGATATTTATAGAGCTTTATGAAAAAACGTTGTTCCATACGTGCTTCACGGCACACTTCTGGAATGGAATACACAGGAACAATGCCTCCCTTAAAATCGGCATCATCTTCTATCGGCTGCAATTCAGGGTGAACCAGTTGAAGCCCTCGATACTCGCTGACTGTTCCAATAGCCACAAAGCGCATCCCAGGCATAATTTTTTTGGACCAGTAAGAGGGATTCTTAAAAAACATCAAAGTGATTTGGCCCGAATCATCGGCTAAAACAGCTTGAAAGAAGGAGGAGCGACGGCGAATAATTCCTGCTCGAACAATATGCCCAATGACAATGGCTTTATCTTGCGCTTTAAGCTCTTTTATAGAATGAATTTTAGTTTGATCTAGCCAAGTCCTTGGAATATGATACAATAAATCTTGAATACTATAAAAACCAGCTTGATTCAGTTTTTGAATTCTCTTTGGACCAAGGCCTGGAATTTGTGTTAAATCCATTTTTTTATTCCAATCGATTTTTTTGGTAATGAGGAGTAGAAATAGTAACAAATAAAATAAGAGCGATAAAAATACTCAAGGCTCCTAATAAGAAAACACCGCTATATTGGATATGCGTAGCGATTGGAGCACCAAGTAAAATGCCAATTCCAATCCCTAAATCCCAAGCCGAAAGATAAGTGCTAGAGGCTGTTCCTCTTTTACAATGCGGAGCCATATTCACTACCATCGTTTGGTACCCTGGGCCAACTAAACCGTGGCCTATCCCGAGAATAAAGGCGAGAAGGAAAAATAAAAATGGCGAGTGGATCCAGAAAAATGATCCATAGGTAAAAGTTAAAATCACTAACCCTATTTTTATTAATGTGGTAAGGTAGCCTCTGTCAATCCAGCGACTACTGATAAGACGACTACTGACAAGTCCAATAGCAAGCCAAGCATAAAAATAACCAATCCCTTTTTCTATACCGATTTCTTTGGCATAAAGAGCAAGGTAATTCGTAATGGGACCGTAGGCAAAGCCTACTAAAATGAGATTGATAAATTGAGGCGTGGCTTTGACGAGGAAAAAACGATCTAGTGAAATAGGGCTTGCGTCTTTCTTTATAGGCTTCATAGGAACTTTTAAGAAATAGATCAAAATAATTCCAATCAAACAGGTAAGAAAAGAAAAAATGAAAACGGCATTAAAACCTAAGGATTCATATAGTAACATCCCTGTCATAGGGCCAAGAGCAAAGGCAATATTGGTGGTGACTCCAAAGTAACCGATGCCAGCACCTCTTTTTGAAGAGGGCAGTACATCTACTGCAATTGTATTACTTGCTGTAGTAACAATACCAAAGGAAAGCCCATGAATTAAACGCGTGGCAGTGATTAAGACAAGAGTAAAGGTGACTAAATAACCAAGAAATAAAAATGAAAAAAGGATATAGGTAAATAAGTAAAGGTGCTTTCTGGAAAAGCTATCGACGAGATACCCAGCAAAAGGCCTACATAATAGAGCACCAATGGTGTAAGACGCTAAAATAATACCAGAGACCGTACTACCAGCGTTTAATTTTTCAAAGATGTAAAGGGGTAGAATTGGGAGTAAAGAATAAAAGGAAAAGAACATCAAAAAGTTTGAGATGCATATAAGGATAAATGGTTTATTCCAAAGCTTTTCCATGAATTTTACTCCATGGACAATTTAGCAATTCTAGACTGTATATTTAAGTTTTTAATATTCTTTTATTAGCATTTTAGAAAAGCAGCCGTTACCTGCCTTTTTTTCTTTCATCTGGTCGAGCTTATTCTAAGCCATTAGAAGAAAAGGCTTTTTTATAATAAAAAATAATTGAGTGCCTCAATTTTTTATGAGAATAATTCTATTTTAATGCTCATTCAAAAGGTTCATATGAAAAAAATATTGTTTCTTTTATTGATGAGTTTTGTTCTTGCTTATTCTGCGGACCCTATTGTGGTCGATGCCAGATTAACTGAAATTCCTGGTAAAATTCCTGGTAATGATCTCTATAATTATGTTTATGTTTTTAAGTATAAAGTTTTAAATGTAGTTAAAGGCTCCTTAAAGGAAAAAGAAGTTCTCGTTGGCGTTTATAACCCAAAAATTCCAAGAGGGCAAGTCAAAGACAAAATGGCTGCTAATTCTAAAGGCAACGTACGTGAGTTTAAGGCTGGTGCGAAACATCGTCTTGTACTAGTACCGCTAGAATCTATTTGGCAAGAGGCTCTTGAAGACGAGTATTTTGACGATGAGTCCATTCGTTATTTTGCAATAGAAGTGACTGAATAACTTATGGTTTTTTCTTCTCAAGTTTTTTTATTCTATTTCCTTCCCGTTTTTTTGATTGGGTATTTTGTTCT
>JAAYXQ010000040.1 GCA_012515825.1 Fibrobacter sp. | reverse complement strand
GCTTTTCAACAACTACGTCTGTGACTTTTTTAATAAGTTCTTCGTTCATTTTATAACTCCATTATAAGGTTTGAGATAAATTTAGTAATAATTATTAAGCGTTCAACCCACCATCTACACCAATAATCTGACCCGTGATATAACGAGCTTCATCAGATGCCAGAAAAGCGACTAAATTCGCCACATCTGCGGGTTTTCCGAGATCTTTCATCGGAATATTTTCTTTAAATTTATTTATTGTATCTTCGTTCAATTTCGCTGTCATATCAGTTTGAATAAAACCAGGAGCAACAGCATTCACTGTAACACCGCGAGCAGCAAACTCCATTGAATTTGATTTTGTAATTCCAATCACGCCTGCTTTAGATGCCGCATAATTTGCTTGACCTGCTTGCGTACGGATTCCGTTGATGCTAGCCATATTGATAATACGACCTTGACGACGTCCCATCATATGACGAGCCACTGCTTTTGTACAAATAAACACAGAACGCAAATTTATACGCAATACATCATCAAAATCTTCATCTTTCATACGCATCAAAAGACCGTCTCTTGTAATGCCTGCATTATTGACTAAAATATCAACAGCACCAAAAGTTTCGATGATATTTTTAAATGTAGATTCCACCATTTCTGAAGAGGAAACATCGCATGCATACGAAACAATCTTAACATTAAATTCGGCCTCTAATGAAGAAGCCAATTCTTTGTTTTCTTTCGTTGCAATCATTGCAATATTTGCTCCGCGAGAAGCTAAAACTCGAGTTATTTCTAGCCCTATCCCACGTGAAGCGCCAGTGACTATTGCTGTTTTCTCTTTTAGATTAATCATAATTATCCTTTTAGTGGTGCAAGATCTGCAATGTTTTCAACAGGAACAATTTTAATATTTCTATCTATTTTTCTCATTAATCCCATAAGTACTTTCCCTGCTCCCACTTCTACACCAGAAGAGACGCCTAGAGAAATTGCTTTTTGCATTGAAGCACCCCAACGAACAGGGCTTATAATTTGACGAGCTAAAAGATCAGGTAATAAACTACCGTCAATCACTGGTTCTGCAGTCACATTTGCAATTAAAGGATATTTCAAATCAGAAAATTTCACTGTTGAAATGGCTTCTACAAGACCTTCTACAGCAAACTGCATTAAAGGACTGTGGAAAGCACCAGACACAGGAAGAACAACAACTTTAATTGCCTTTAATTCACATAATTCAACAAGAGCATTAATTCCTTCTACGCTACCAGAGGCCACCACTTGACCAGGGCAATTAAAATTAGCAGGAATAACAATACCTTTTATAGAAGCTTCTTCACAAAGAGCTTCCACAACGGAATCTTCTGCACCGACGATGGCAGCCATTTTGCCTGGAGAACGTGTGCCAGCGGCAGCCATTAATTCGCCACGTTTACGTACTAAACGTAAACCATCTTCAAAGCTTATGCCTCCAGCAGCACAAATAGCTGAATATTCACCTAAAGAATGGCCTGCAACCATGTCACAAGTAATCCCTTCAGAGATTAAAAGTTCCATCACCATCATGGAAGTCACAAAAAGAGCTGGCTGTGTATTATCCGTGCTTTTTAGAACCTCTTCAGGCCCTTCCTTCATAATTTTTGAAATAGAAAAGCCTAAAATTTCGTCCGCATATTCGAGCATTTTTTTGGCAGGCTCAAAATTTTGTGCAAGAGTAGAACCCATACCAATATACTGGGCACCCTGTCCTGGAAATAAAAAAATGTTTTTTGACATAAAAATCCTACAAGAATGAATGTGAAAAAATTATCAAGCGTGCTTGTATTCTGCAAGTTTCAAGCCAACATTTTCTGCGACTTTACTTTCTGCATACTGATAAGCAGCGATCACAGCTTGTTCAATCGCTTTCGCATCTGAACGACCGTGAGCAATAATACCTGTTCCGTTCAAACCTAAAAGTAAGGCTCCCCCAGTAGAACGATAATCCCACATTTGAGCAAAACGATGGCCAGCAGGAGTATCAATAGTTCCAAAGAACTCTTGATGCATTTCGTAAAAGCCTTCTAACATTTTTAGAACGACGTTTCCTGTATAACCAGAACAAACAATCACATCCGCTTCGCCAGCAATTAAATCACGCCCCTCGACGTTACCGACAAAATTTAAGGAAGTGTTTTTTAATAATTGATAAGCTTCCTGAATAACTGCGGGACCTTTCTTTTCTTCTTCTCCCATATTCAGTAAAGCCACTTTTGGTTTTTCATAACCTAAGTAACATTCTGCAAATACTGATCCAGCAATTGCAAAATCAACTAATACAGATGCTTTTTCGTCCACATTGGCACCTGCATCTACTAATACAGCTCGATTCTTTGCTGTAGGAATAGCACAACCAATTGGTGGACGAGTAAAGTTTTCACTTGAGCGACCAAGTAACATAAGACAAGAAGCCATCATAGCTCCTGAATTACCAGCACTCACACTCGCTTGTACTAAACCTTTTTTCTGTAGTGCAACACATGTGACTAAACCCGAATTGGGCTTCTTACGAAGCACCTCAGTCGGGTGTTCATCCATTGCCACAATATCTGGAGCATCCACCACAGATATTGCATCACCGTTGTATCCTAGTTTTTGTAATCCTGCTTCAACTTCTGCTTTTGGACCACAAAGAACGATTTGAAATTTACCTTCATTGGCTTTAACAGCGCGAACAGCTCCATCAATCACCACGTCAGGAGCATAATCTCCACCAAAGGCATCAAGGGCAATGCGTATCATAGGTTTCTCCTACATCATATTTTATGCAACTTCAGGGCGAACGACTTCGACCCCTTTGTAATACCCACAAACTGGGCAAACACGGTGTGGGCGCTTTACAGCACCGCAATGATCACAAGTAGCCATTGCAGGGACTTCCATTTTCCAATGGGTGCGACGTTTGTCGCGGCGGGCGGTCGAGGTTTTTCTCTTTGGAACAGCCATCATTAACTCCTGTTCGAATTTTCCATTTTGCGCTTAAGCGCTTTCAGTTTTTCCCAACGAAGGTCTTCTGTCGGTTCATCGGATGATTCCGTGCTTGGACAGATGAATTCTTCATCTGGATTTTTCATCGGGTTAAGTGGTTCTTGTAGCAATACTAATTGCCGAACACACTCAGAAATATCTACTTCACTTTGAACGATTGGAATCAAAAATCTAAAGACTTCTTCATCTTCATCGCTCATCTCTTGTTTTGCCACACGCTGAGTTCTTTCAACCTCTATCGCCAGATCGGTTTCAAAAGGTCTGTTAAATAAGTCAAGCGAACGAACGCAAGTCAAAAGTTGAACCCCAGAAAGAGAACCCGTTACAAGCCATTTATCCTTACTTTGAGGACTAATTAACACCTGAGCGGAAAGATTATCCACTAGATGAAGTTCATCAAACAAAGCTGGGCAGGCAGAACGATTCCACAAATATTCTTTTGTGACTGGTTCTACCATGGTTTGTAATATTTCTATTTTCAAGGTAACGGCAAATATACAAGGTCTGAGGGGAGTTGTCAATATTGATGCATCCTTAAAAAGGACGCTAATTATTAGAAATCCGCTCTTTTTTAAGATTTTGTCTTTAAAATGATAAAAAAAAAATTATTCATTAATTCTTGAATTAAATTTTGCTCAAAATGACTCTATCTATATTATTCTACTTCTTTATTTTTTTGCTCCTCTTAGGTTCGTTCTATTATTCTATAGAACAGCTGTTCTCCTATTTGAGCATCAAAAAAGTTCAAAGTCATTATTCTATAACAGAGCCTCTTCCAAAAGTCAGTGTTGTCGTTTTCTTTGATTCGACTTATTTCCATTCTGAGACTATAGAACAGCTCTTGGAACAAAACTATGCGAACTTTTATGATATATGGGTTGTTGGCAAAGAATCCAAAGATTTTGAAACAAATCCTAAAATACAACTTTTTCCAATTGATCATGAGTATTCTTTTAATGAGTTAGAGATTCTTAAAACTATTGCCTCTATGTCCGAAGGAGAAATCCTCTGTTCTATTCATAATGGAAATACTATCTCTTCTGAATGGCTAAGTTCTATGGTGAGAGAGTTTGAACCAGGAGTTGAAATAGTCAAAGCCCCCATTCGTTACACTTATTCTCCTAATGAAACGATAATCCAAAAAAGCATCGCCACCTACAAATTATTTTTAGACCTTTCAAATACATCAAAGATCATTCGACAAAAAAGTCTTTTTCTCTCTTCAGAAAACACAGGTTTTTTAAAAAGCTTTTTAATATCAAACTTTCAAACTGAATTTTTAGCGGCAGCCTTTAATAAACCAGGTCGAATACAAACCACAAATAATCCAAATACCATTCTAGAGAAATCCAATCAAGAAAAAGACTTTTTCTCTATTAAACAGTTTTTAAATACTGCACTAATAAACACTTCTTTTTTAACGAAAACCTATTTTATCATACTTACATTCTCCGTTTTTTTCTCTTTTTTTAGTTTTTACCTTTTATTAGCAATCTTTTTTACTTGGATTTTAAAACTTGGTATGGACTTTTTATTTATAATTCGCGGCATGAAAATCTCAGGTACCCCCATTTCCTGGAAATCTTTTTTGCTTTTTGAGTTGTTACAAGCTCCGCTTATCACCATAAGCAGCTTATTATCCCTTTATCGTTTTCTCCGAATGAAAAAACAAGGTTCTCTATTCTAATGAATAAAAAAACGGAAAAATCTAAATTAACCCTTATTATTGCCGAAAAACCAAGTGTAGCCGCCGACTTAGTAAAAGCCCTCGGAGCAAAAAACTTCAAGAAAGAAAAAACCCATTTTGAAAGCGACACAACGATTGTTTCTTGGGCTATTGGTCACCTAGTAACAATTGCCGATCCTAAAAACATGGATGAACGTTACAAATCTTGGGATATGAGCACTCTTCCTATAATCCCAGATCAATTTGTCATCATGCCAATTCCTGAGACGAAAAGCCAGCTCTCCGCTCTAGGAAAGTTCATTCGAAATAAAGACGTTTCCACGATTATTAATGCTTGTGATGCTGGTCGTGAAGGTGAATTAATCTTTCATTATATTATAGAACATGAAAAAGGAAAAACAGGCCTAAAAAATAAAGAAATCAAACGTCTTTGGATGCAAAGCATGACCACCTCAGCAATCAAAGAAGCCTTTGAAAATCTACGTAGTTCTGAAGAAATGCAAAAGCTTCAAGATGCTGCCATTAGTCGTTCTGAAGCAGACTGGCTGATTGGGATCAACGGTTCTCGTGGTTTAACAGCTTATAAAAGTAGCTTTGGTGGTTTTCAACTCACTCCTTGTGGTCGAGTCCAAACTCCCACACTGGCGATGATTGTCAAAAGAGAAGATGAACGAAATGAATTTGTTCCTCAAGATTATTGGACAATCCTTGGCCTTTTCAAAAACAATAATCAAGAATACGAAGGCAAATGGTTCCGTACAGAAGGGAAAGAAAACGTCCAAAGAATATGGGAACAAGGGACTGCCGAAGCCATTGTTAAAAAATGTGAAAAGAAAACAGGGACGGTTACAGAGACAACAAAACCGTCTTCACAGAAAAGTCCTCCCTTATATGATTTGACCTCCCTACAAAGAGAAGCCAATAATCGCTTTGGTTTTTCAGCAAAAACAACTTTGCAAATTGCACAAGCCCTTTACGAACGCCATAAGTTAACAACGTATCCAAGAACGGACAGCAAGTGCCTACCAGAAGATTATATTAGTACCGTTAAAAAAGTACTAGAATCCATTACTGGACCTCTTGCAGTTCATGCTCAAAACGTGCTAAAAAATAACTGGGTCAAAAAAGACCCTAAGGTCTTTAACAATAAGAACATTTCAGACCACCACGCCATTATTCCTACAGGAAACGTTCCGAAGAGCCTCTCTGAAGCAGAACAAAAAATATTCACTTTAATATGCCAACGTTTTATCAGTGTATTCTTCCCTCCTGCTAAGTATTTAAATACCACAAGAATCACTGTCATTGAGGAAGAAACTTTTATTACCGAAGGGAAAGTTCTCGAAGATCCTGGTTTCAAAGCCGTCTATGGTAAAGATGCTGATACCGAGCAAACATTACCTCCATTAGGAAAAAGTAACGAAGCAAAAAACTTGGAAATAAAAGTCAATCAAGAAGTCACAAAACCAGCTGCTCGATACACAGAAAGTTCGTTACTTTCTCTTATGGAAAGCGCTGGTAAGCTTGTAGAAGACGATGATTTGCGAGACGCTCTTAAAGACCGAGGGCTTGGTACACCAGCCACTAGAGCGGCCATTATTGAAAAACTAATCACAGATAAATATGTTGTTCGTGATGCAAAAGAATTAGTTCCTACCAGTAAAGCTTTTGATTTAATTCGTCTACTTTCAGCAATGAATATTGAGCCTCTTACTTCTGCAGAACTTACTGGCGAATGGGAACATCAACTTGGGCTCATTGAAAAGGGCGAAGAATCCAGAGAATCCTTTATGAAGGGGATTATTGGACTTACTCAACAAATTGTTTCCTCCATTAAATCCTTTAAGGAAGAAGACACCAAAAAAGAAGCTTCTTTTAGCCCAGTCAATGGCATTCGCGTATATGATTCCGTTTCTCGTTACGAAACAGAAGATGGCATTATGATACGAAAAATGCTCGGTGGCCGACTCATCAATGAAGAAGAAGTTCAAACGTTATTGTTGAAAAGGCAAATTGGACCTCTTTCTGGATTCAGATCTAAGCGAGGAGCCTCGTTCTCTGCTGTAATTACAATTAATGATAAGAACAAAGTGGAATTTTTATTTGACAATGCAGATAATGATGTGGAAGTGGGTGAACAAATCGGCATTTCTCCTATTGACCAAAGCCCTGTATTTGATTCTCTCACCGCTTATATTTCTGAAAGCGCTTTACAAAAAGAAAAAACGGGCTTTAGACTAAGCAAAATGATTCTTGGAAAAGAAATTTCTGTTGAAAACATCAAGAAGATGCTCGCAGGAGAAAAAAGCGATTTAATCCAAGGATTTCGTTCTGCAAAAACAAAACGTCTTTTTGATGCTTATCTGACTCTAGATAAAAATGGAAAAATTAAATTTGATTTTCCTCCTCGAGTGGCTTCTGCAAAAAAAACTTTTGCTAGAAAAAAAAACAACAAAAGCAAGTGAATCCTCTGACGATAATTAGTCTTAGCCCTACAACCTAAAAAACTTAAACATGCCTTATTCAGTAAAGACAGAAAGAACTTTTTTTCAAAAATTCCTTTTTGGGATTTTACTGTTACAATTTAGTTTAGCCTTTGCTAATACGACCACGACAAAAATGGCTATTCCTGAAGAAATTCGTCCTCTTTGGGATTCCCTTTCATTAAAAGAAAAAATCGCTCAAATGGTGATGGTTTATATGCCTAATGAAGCCTATATTACGACCCATCAATTTGGAGCCATTCTTGTCATGAAACCTCATCTAAAAGATACAAACCAATTAAAAGAAACTATTTTCAATGCAAATCAAAATATAAAAGTTCCACTACTTGTGGCTATTGATCAAGAG
Source organism: Fibrobacter sp. (assembly GCA_012515825.1). GTDB lineage: Bacteria > Fibrobacterota > Fibrobacteria > Fibrobacterales > Fibrobacteraceae > Fibro-01. The sequence continues at coordinate 9,068 of JAAYXQ010000040.1, read as the reverse complement.
GGCGGTTTTGTGAATCGCTTATCTAATGCCGATCCAAAATGGAGTGGATTACCTAGTGCGATAGCGATGAGATCTATGCCCACTCAAGCCATTGATTCCATTGGCGAAATCACAGGAAAAGCTTTATCGAGTCTTGGTATCAACTTAAATTTAGCTCCAGTCCTTGATCCCGCTACCGATAGCCGAGGAAAAAAAACCTTTATCGAAGAAAGTAGTCGTTCTTGGGGTAATTTAGACTCTACCAACATCAATCATGTTAGAGCTTTTGTTAAAGGTCTTGCGAGGTCAAATGTATTTTGTGTCAGTAAACATTTCCCTGGTTACGACAGCTGGACTAATAGCGATCACCAAATTTCAATGAGTTCTGCACCTGATTCTCAAATACAAAAAAACATTCTTCCATTTAAAATGCTTGTTGAAGACGTTCCTTTCATTATGATGTCTAGCGTTCGTTTCAGGAAAATATCAGAGTCTCCTGCCGTTTTTGAAAAAAAATTAGTGAAGCAAGCAAAAGCACTGCATCCAAATACGATCATTTTAACTGATGACTTGTGGGGAATGTCCCTTAGATCATGGATTAGCGGAAGAAAGAATCTAAAACGGAAAAACTATCCCAAGGCTGATTTTGAAAAATTGATTCTAAAAACACTGAATGCTGGAAACGATATGTTTATGATTACTTATCCTGCTAAAGCAGTGGAAATGATTCACTATTTAGAAAGACTAGCGAAGAAAAATCGCAAATACCGAGAACAAATTGAAGAATCAGCATTAAAAATAATTCTTATGAAATATAAGTACGGACTTTTGAAGCCGACAAGTTTTTAATCTCTTTTGTAATACCGTTTTCACCTACTTTATTGATAGCTAATTTCAATATTTCCGCTGCAGCAATAGCATCTCCCAAAGCGCGGTGATGCTTAAAATCAGAGCAACCTAACGACTGAGTTAAAGAGTGTAAACTATAGCTTGGAAAACCAGGAAAAACTTTTCGTGCAAGTTTTACAGTACATAAACGTGGTGGATCCCACTTACAACAAGCTCGTGCTAGTTCCACTTTAAGAAAACCAAAATCAAAAGGGGCATTATGAGCCACAAAGATACGCCCCTCAAGTAGCTCATAAACCGTTTCTGCTACATCCATAAAAGGAGGAGCAGACTCCACCATCTCAGAATGAATACCTGTTAAACTTTGAACAAAAGGAGGAATAAATCGACCAGGATAAACTAGACTTTCATACGTTTGAACGATCTCAGTACCATCCATCAAAACAATTCCAATCTCAATGATGCGATCATTTTTAGGCTGTCCACCTGTCGTTTCTAAATCGACAATCGCAAAACGCATTAAGAAAGCACCTTAGTAATAAAAGCGCCTATTTCTTGAATTTCAGATAAAGATACAGAATGTGGTAACGAGGCGTATTCATGAAAATCAACGGAATAACCTTGCTCAATTAATGCATCAGAAGTCCCTTTTCCTAAAGCAAAAGGAACAACTTCATCAACTAATCCATGTCCCCAAAAAATAGGCGTTTTCTGATTTGCTTCACTCTTTTCTGAATGCAATAGAGAGAGTGTTGGAGAATACGTGGATAAAGCAATAATACCACCTAGCCTCTTAGGAAAACGAAGGCCTAGCTCTAATGCAATAACACCACCTTGACTAAATCCAGCAAGTAAAATACGAGAAGGTAAAATTTCTTCACCAATTTCTCGCTCGACCCAAGAAGCAATTCTTTCCGCACTAGAATGGATTCCCTTTATATCAGGATCACGCGCAATATCCATGGATGTGATATCATACCAAGCGCGCATTTTGTAGCCATTATTAATAGTTACTGGTACGATGGGAGCGTTTGGAAAAATGAATTTGATTTTTAAATTCTCTGGTAAAGACAAAGAAGGAATCACATCTTCAAAATCATGCCCATCAGCACCTAATCCATGCATCCAAATAATCACAGCATCGTAATCAGAAGCTGTCTTTATAATTACTGCATCATTCAAAGTTCAAAACCTCTACCTAAAAAAACTAATATAAATTAATTAACAGGTACATCAAAATCAACCGTTTGTTTTCCAGCCTTATTTTCGATCCTTGCTTTTATCGTTTTCACTTTTATACGAGAATAGATTGGCACAGATAAAAGATAAGAAACGCCAGATTCATCACTAGGTTCGACTTCTGAATCAGGTTTTGTCGTTTGAAAAACGGGTTTATTTCCACCATTCCATACAGAATACGTATATGTTTTAACGGCGTGAGGTTTTAATTGTTCTGTTGGCATACAAAAATGAATAATTCCACCTTTCGGAATTTGACGTAAACTGTCTAAAATTTCTTCCTCTGGAGCAAAATCGGCCTCTAATTCAAGCCTCTTGTTTTTACGTAATTTTTCATAGCTCTCGTGCATTACATAAATATTCACCTTTGCTTCTTCAGGAATAGAAGAAGGCCTTAAATCTCGCACTTTTTCATTATTTTGATAATACTCCCAACGCCCATCATCGTGAAGAATCACCGTTGCTCCATTATAGGTTGTAGCCATTTGTGAAGCAAAACCTAACCCAATTAAAAAAAACAAAGAAAAAATCAATCTATTCATGAAAACACTCCAAAAATACGAACGATTTCATAAATATACTATTCATATATTCTTTTAAGACTTTCAAAAAACTATTTTTGATTTATGTCACCTCTTAAAATTCAATTTTTATGAGCTTTTTAACTAAAAATCCCATTTATTTGTCGTTCATATTCTTGAATACCACACCTATTCGAAAAAGTCCTTTTTTACCGTTGCTCGGTTATGTTAAAACCTAATAAAGCACACCATTTTAGAGATGACTTTATGACACATAATATTCGCTTTGCTCCAAGTCCGACTGGTTATTTGCACGAAGGTCATTTACTTTCAGCTCTTTATGTATGGGCGATGGCAAAACTAAAAAACTACCACATTCATTTACGTATAGAAGATCATGATCTAAGTCGGGCTCGAAACGAGTATATAGATTCTATTTACGAAGATTTAGAGTGGTTTGGTTTTGAATGGGATTCAGAGAGCAAACAAAGTGATCGTCATGAAATTTACGAAACAGCTCTTAAAAAGCTTAACAAAGAAAATCTGATCTATGGGTGTCATTGTTCAAGAAAAAGTCTATCCATGGAAAATCCGAGTTCTCCCGATGGAGAAGTCATCTATCAAAAACACTGTCTCAACAAGGCTCTACCAATTACCTCTCCAAATACAATACGCTTAAAAGTCGAAAGCACTTTAATCCAATGGAATGATCTACGATTAGGCTTTTTTGAAGAAAATCCAGCATTACAATGTGGCGATTTTGCACTAAAAGATCGTCTCGGACAATGGACATATCAATTTGCGGTAGTCATTGATGATATGGAAGAAAACATAGGAATGATAGTAAGAGGAGAAGACCTTAGAAATTCGACTGCGAGACAGATTTTATTAATGTCTCTTTTAGGCAAAACGACTCCCCCCCTATATTTCCATCACTCCTTATTATACGATCCTCAAACAGGCTTAAAACTTTCAAAAAGGCAACAATCACAAAGCCTAAGAGCAGAAAGAATGAATGCGATAGCTCCCGAAGAAATACTTGGACGTCTCTGTTTTAAGCAGCATTTAATAAAAAATAAATGTTCTATTTCTTTAAATGATGCTATTTTATTGTTTTCGAAGCAAATTGAAGGATATCTTCAACAAAAATAGGTATATTCAAAGCATGTCCAAATCGATTTCTTCTTCACAAATTTCTAAATTACAGCTTGAAGTTTTAGATTCCTGTATTCAAAATCGTTTATTAAATTTTCCTGCACAAAGTGTTTTTCAATCTCCACTAATAAAAGAAAATAGTGATGTTTTTATCGATAAATGGATAAAAAGTGGAAAGTCTTTCTCTCTAAGCTCTTTTTTTGGCAATGAATCATTTTCCTTTTTTGAGCAAATTTTAAGAAGAAAACAAGAAGACTTCGGAGTTTTTGATTTATATCTTGCCACCGGTTTTTTAAAATGGACCGGCAATAAAATGGCTCCTGTTTTATTAATCCCCTTAAAAGTGAATCTTGAAAATTTAACTGTTGAAATATCTGATTTAGTACCGATTGAAAACATTCCCTTACGAGAACAGGCAAAAAACGAAGTTGCTCTTCCCAAAATAAATGATGTTCTTATAGATGGTCGCCCAGATCTTGAAAAATACTTCGGCATGGTTGAAATGGCAATCAGCAAACAACCTCTCTGGAAGTTTTCTCGACGAGGTCTATGTCTTTCTTTTTTTAGCACCTCGCACTTATATCTTTATAAAAATTTCGATTTCATGCTTAATTCTGAATCGTTTAAGTATTCAGAAAATTCTCTTTTTTCAAAACTATTTAGCGACGAAGGCTTTCGTATAGCGACCTCCATTTTTGATGAAAAAGAAGCCAATGACGCATACCAGCCAACAGATCGTGCTTTTCTATACCCTACTGATTTTAGTACCGTAAAAGCGACAGTGGATGCTTTAAATCCAAAAAATGAGGCCTATGTTATCCAAACGCCTCCTGGAACATTTGCTTTTGAAACAGCTGCAAATATTATTGCTGATTCTCTTTACAATCATCAAAAAGTACTTGTTCTTACCAAAAGATCTGTTACTACTGATAAAATAAAAAAAACACTATTTCCAGAATTTCGTTCTACTAAAGGGACCGATCGCTCTGAAATTGTTAATGAATTAAATCAAATTAGAAATGATTTAGCGAGCTACTATAAGATTGTTAATTCAGAAACAACAACAGGTAAAATTTCTATAAATGATTTATTCGAAGAAAAAATAAATAATCCAACCATTTATAATAAGATACCTGACTCTGTTTTTAACGGAATTGAAAAACTTCAATATCAAGAATACAAGGCTGTAAAAAAGACAATAGAAACTCTTGTCCATGAATTTTCTGATCCCACAACACAAAAGGCATTAGAAACATTTAAATCGTGTAATATAAAAGTACTTGATAAAGACCAACAAAACAAACTAGCTCAGCTTCTTAGTCCAACAATAGAAAGTATTGATTACCTTACTCCTTTTATTGACGTTTTAGAAGCTCAAACTATTTTTGATACTCCCTTAACACAAGATACCTTCGCTCAAATTTTTTCAATTATTCATAAATATTTTGATAAAGACACTCCATCTTATGAGGGGTGGGATTTAGGGTCATCTGATTGGGATAATTACACGGAAAATTTATTACAAATTCCTGAATCTGGGAGTATTTGGGCTAGATATCGCCGAGATGGATCTCTTATTTATACAGAGGCTGCTATTGATGAAAGTGTCTTAGCCATTAGAGATGAATTTGCAGAAATCACAAAGAACTCATTTAAAGCTTTTTCTGATAATTATCGTTCTAGAAAAAAGAAGCTTCTTTCTCTATTTAAGGAACCCAAAGAAATTGATTCTGACGATGAATTGATTTTATTAATTGATGAATTAATAGAACTTCAGAATCACAGGAATTTCTATAAAAATTCAGCACCCATGGCGAATCGTCTTTTTGGAAAAGACTGGAAATATGAAAAATCAAATTGGGTTCTTTTACATGTAAAGCAAAAGTATTTTTATGAATTAAAAAATAAAATAAAAGATCATGAAACAGCCTCGCTAACATTTAAAATTCTAGAAAAACTTCATCTTCTAAAAAATCTAGATTTTGATATAGAAGCGATTGAAGCTCAACTTAATGTCATTCAGAAAAATAATATCGAAATTTCAAAGCTTCTTTCTCTCATTAATCCTCTTGAATCAATTCCCTTAATAGAACAGGCGAATTTATTAAGAAACTGGATGGATGGCTTATCCGATTTAGACATTCAAGTGAAAACAAATGCTTGGATTGATCGTTTAAAACAAAAAAATCTTCATTCTTTAATCGACTATATTTTTGACAAAACAGCTCCGAAAGAAGAATTAATACCTTCTCTTGTTCAGTATTGGTGTCAAAATCAAATATCTGAATTAACAAAAGAAAAAAAAGATCTATTTACCGTTTCTCCTCAGAAGCGATCTCAAACGAGTAAAAAATATCGCTCTCTCATTGATGAATACTGTAATGCCAATTTCCGTTTCATAGAAGAGATGATAAAAAAATTCCCTGAAAGTTTACAAATATCTAATATTTGTGATTATTATGCAGTTTCTCAAAAAGAACCTCAAAAATATGATCTTGTTTTGATCCTTGATGCAGAAATCATCTCTTCTACAGAATGTATTTCAGCTATTTTATCATCAGAAAAAATGATTGTCATGGGAGATATAGAAAACCCAGAACTTGAGCTATTATTTACAGACGGGTTTGAAAACACGGATACATTACAAAAAATTAGTGTATCCAAGCAAAAGAGTATTTTGAGTCAAGTCTTACAAAAAGGAGCAGGTTTTAGAACTCTTTCTTTTTCAAGGCTATACCAACATCCAGCATTATTTTATTTTATCAACGAAAACTTTTATAAAAATACGATTCAGCAATTCCCTTTACCTCATAAATCCAATTTTAAAGGATTAGGGTTAAAAAAGGTGGCTGATCCTATTCAAACCATAGTTGAACAGGCTGTTCAGCATTTTAAAACAAAACCAACACAAACACTCGGTATCATTGCATTTTCTGAAAATCAATGCCAGGAAATTCGAAAAGAACTTGAAGATATAATAGAACAAAACGCTTTTTTGAAAAAAGCATTGTACGGCACAGATCTCTCTCGTTACTGTTTTATTAAAACACCTGAAAGAGCCGTAGGTTTATATCGAGACACCATATTAGTATGTGCAGAGCAGGATTTAAATTATAATACCTCTATTACTAAAGGTAAAATCAAAGTCTCTGCCTCTTTAGCAAAACAAGAAGTCTTGGTATTTATTTCTTCTATACAAGAACTTTCAAATTCACCAAAAAACGATCTTTTATCTTTATGGTTTGAATATATACATAAACATAAGACCATTGATTATTATCAGATCAAAGAAGCGCAAAGTCCACTACTTCGCTTTGTTCAATCTACTTTTGACAAAAATCAAATTTCTTATGAAGTAGGTTGGTCTTTAAATAATACATCTATCTGTCTTTGTATTTATGACAATAACAATCCAAATCGTTTTTTAGCAGCCATAGAAGATGACTCTTATCCCAAATATCTAAAAGAATCTGTAGAAGACATTGAATACATGCGTCCTATGTGCCTAGGTAATCTCGGTTGGAAGATGCTTTACATGTGGAGCCCAATATGGATATCGTCTTTACAAGACGAAATAGACCATTTACTCGCAACTATTTCTATTGAACAAAGTGTTGCTCCAATACAACAAGAAACAAGTGCATCAACAGAACCTCAAGCCGATTTTGTTATAGAAGAGTCAACAAAGCCAGAAATTTCTGTTGATCCCTACATTATAAAAAACCCTCAGATTGAAGGCACAGAGCATCACAAGCCTATCCCTGAATTATCTCTTAAATCAATTATTTCACAATTACTGTTTTATATAGATAAAGAAAGCCCAATCCATAATGATTGCTTAAGGAGAAGAGTTCTTCAACTTCATCAACTAGATCGTGAAGGGCCTAAAATTACTCAGATACTAGATAACGCCTTAAAGCAAGGTATTCAAGCAAAAGCATTTGTTAAAACAGGACCTTTCTATTATTCCTTAAAACAAAAAGAAATAAAGTTACGTTACCGAGGCGATCTCAACCCTAATGAAAGAAAGCTATCTTACGTTTCTCCAGAGGAAAGAGCATTAATACCATCTTCTATGGACAATGCTTCTGTTCGACAGCTTTTAGGTTTACTTGAATAAAAACTAACGAACTTTTATAACAAGAGCATTAATGTTACTAACAGAAAGTTCTCTTGCTTTATCTTCTGCTTTTGCCTTAGAACTCCAACCACCGCCCCTTAACTTATAGAAAGGCGTGTCAAAAACGATTTGAATTGCATAACCAGTACTTGCGGAAAGCTGTGCCTTTCTACGTTGTGCAGCATCAAAATCAGCAACTGCTTCAAACTGAAGCATATAATAACCATCACTATTCTTGTCTGATTTTGAAGTAGATGGAGCCATCTCAACAATTTTCTCAGTCGTAGTTCTTAAAGACTCATTTAAAACAGGTCTATATTCTTTTCCTCTAAAAAGAGAATCTAAATCCGTAGGATCCGCAAAAAGAAAAGAACTAAATAAAAATACTAAAAAGAATACTTTATGCATGATTCAATAATAGCTTTTTTTATTTATAAAAAAAAGCTCCCGTCTTCACGAGAGCTCTTTTTTAATTAAAGAATTAAAAACGACTATTTTAATACTTTGCCACCACGTCTCACACCCCACATTTCTGTTTGGTCGTGCTTAGCTGTTTTTTTACGGCCTTGAATATTAACATAAGTTGATAACTTCGCAATATAAGCTCCTGTACCAACCTTACGATTATCTTGTGATAGCATATTCCAAGCTACATAAACGTATTTAGGGTTTTGTCTACAATCACCTTTTGATGATGTATCCGCAGGATAATTTCCATTAAAGAACGGAGCATCACAACGGATATTATGATTGGATTCAGCAACAAAAGAGCCTAAATTAGTAAAGTATTGTGTTTTAATAGAAAGCGTTACTTCCTCCGCTTTGACATCAATAAATTCAGGAGCTGTTAAAATATTACCCATATCTGTTTTTACAATATGGCCTAAAGTATTTGGATTTTTAGCCTGAATCGTATCCTTACTATCATAAATATCAACAGGGATAGCTTCAACAACTTTACCTTCTTCCATGTCTTTTTTAATCTTATCAGGATCTGGAGTTCCCAAAGAAATCGTAAGAACTTCAGACTTAGCATCACCTTCAATTGGAGCCCAAGGAGAAGCAACGTCTGCATCATAATTCGTAGGGAAGTTTCCTTGAACATCAGAAATCAAGTCAGACATGTCTGCACGGAAGCGAACATAGTCACCCGCACGTGGAGAAGGTCTTAAGTTATCTTTATTGTTATAAAGCATCACTACAGT
>JAAYXQ010000298.1 GCA_012515825.1 Fibrobacter sp. | reverse complement strand
GGCTTCCCATATACTCCCCGTGTCAGTCCTACCATTTTGTAATTGCCCATGATGTTATGTTTTTAAAGTTGTATGCTCTGCTCATGTTATAAAATCTGATGCCGCTTAATTTAGCAAGGTTTTGAGTCAAGTAGCAAAGATTTGAATAAAGTTTGACAACTTGTGTCATTAGCGACAATTCTCACAAAACTATTATTAGTTTTGATACCTAATTTCTATCGTAATTATTACAGTTTAAACAAATGAGAGATTAACCTATAATTGCAACCTGTAATTCGAAGGGGTTAAACCGGTAGTTCTTTTGAAAAGTCTGTTGAAATAGTTGACATTCTCAAAAGACAGATCGTAAGCGATATCCTTAATCGATTGATTACTTGTGAGCAGCATTAACTGAGCTCTTTCAATCTTTTTTTGGTTGATATACTGTATCGGTGTAACATGCATATCCTTTTTAAACAACCGGATAAAGTGATCTTTCGACAAGCAACATATATCAAGCAACTCTTCAATTGAAATTTGTTTGTCAATATTCTTACGGATATGTCTAATGACCTGTAAAATACGGTCGTCAACCACATCATACTTGTTTCTTGAGTGAACCATGAAACGCGTCAGTAACTGAAACAAAATTCCCTTTGTTTCCAACATTGCATAGTTTGGTTTATGGGTCTGATAATTGATACTACTGATAAGATGTGATGTATTGTCGTATTTTAAAGGATCATAATGATTCAAAGCACTATCAGGATTGATTTTATAAAGCCTTTCAACCAACAATTGATCAATAGTTGTTGCACTGATCTCCACCGGATACATTAAATCTTCCAACACACAATAACTTGTTGTTTGATTTTCATAGATGTGCATGTAATAGAGTACAAAGTAATCGTTGCATTCATAACTATGCAAGGTGAAAGGTGGTATCATATACAAATGATTCGGCTCCAACACCTGAATTCTCTTGTTAGGCAAGTGCAGTCTTGCTGAACCCTCCTTTACCAGATAGATCCTGGCAAAAGGACTTTTAACGTTTTTGTAATTCCAGTCTGCTTGGTGTACGGCATACCCGATGTTTAACAATATTAGCTGCAACGAGTCAATTTCATTCATACAAGTTAATCCTAATTATTACATTATTAATTTCTTATAAAACAAAGTTATTTTAAAATATCGATATAGTACTATCTATTGCAGAAAAGATTCTACAATTTAAATGATCATAACGCATAATTTTGCAATTAATAAATTGTTAATTATAATGCTTTGTTCTTAAAATATAAAGGTATAATCAATCTAATAAGTAAGGTCTTATATGCATTTTTTTAAACATTAATAAATTTAATTATGAAACACAAAGGATTTATTGGATCAATCGTTTCCATGAGAAACTATGCGATTCTATTGTGTTGTTTCTTCACCGGATTATTGTCTGCACAAAACTTGCAGGTGATTACAGGGGAGGTAACAGATGCAATGGGAGAGCCCCTTATTGGTGTAAGTGTATTGGTGAAAGAAACTTCCAGTGGTACCATTACCGATATGGAAGGTAAGTTTACTGTAAGTGCTGATATTGGTCACACACTGCAATTCAGTTATGTGGGGTATACAACACAGAATTTGGTAATTGCTTCAACTGCTCCGTTAAAAGTCATCTTGACAGAAGATACGCAACGTTTGGAAGAATTGGTGGTAGTAGGTTATGGTACACAAAAGAAGGTTAACCTTACCGGCTCTGTTGATCAAGCATTATTGGATGAAACAATCAATGATGTCCGTGATCGCGTAAAGTTACCGGGTTACTCCAAAGCTGAATTGAGCAGCCAAGAGGCCGTTCGTGAAGCTGTACGTAAAGAACGTCG
>JAAYXQ010000295.1 GCA_012515825.1 Fibrobacter sp. | reverse complement strand
TTTCTTCTTGCGGATTAATTGATGGAGAAGGAGCCTTAGATTATAAAGAAATGGTGAAAGGCTGCAAAAGTAAGAATGTGATTATGATGGTTTGCGATGGATGTGGGTTTAATCAATTTATAGCTGCTGACTATTTTAACTATGGCGAAAAAGAACAACAGCCATTCTATTCTTTTCCAGTAACGATAGCGATGTCAACCCATTCAAATAGTGCTAACATATACTCTCCAAAAAAAGTAAAATCGACTCACGATTGGGTACGTTCAAAATTTACTGATTCTGGAGCTAGTGCAACAGCTCTTGCGACAGGGGTGAAAACGAACAACAACCGTATTGGTGTCGATACACAAAATGAAGCTGTAGAAAACGTAACCGAAGTGGCTCATAAAACGGGGCGTTCTGCAGGTGTTGTCACTTCCATGGCAATCTCTCATGCTACTCCTGCAAGCTTTACGGCTCATCGAGTTAGTCGTACTGATTATGAAGGGATTGCTCAAGATATGATCACTCAGACTCATTTAGATGTGATTCTTGGAGCAGGTCACCCAATGTTTAATGATAATGGAACTGCCCTTTCTACTGAAGTGATTTTGGATTCTGCTGGCAATGTAATTAGCTCTGCACCATATTATAATTATCTTGGTGGCGCCGCTCTTTTTGAAAGCCTTAAAGCTGGAACGGCAAAAAATTTAGACGGTTCTTGGACTTTTATAGAAACTTTAGAAGATTTTAATCGTTACGCCTCTTTAAGCTCTGATTCTTTACCAGATCGTTTAATTGGAATTGCTCCTGTTCACTATACATTACAATCCAGCCGAGGTGTTGGGCCAATGAAAACCGATACAATAGTGAATGAACACCCAAAAAACACAACAGTGCCTCATCTAAAAGACATGAGTCTAATCGCTCTCAATTTATTGAATAAAAACGAAAACGGTTTTTTCTTGATGATTGAAGGTGGAGCTATTGATGCCGCCGCTCATGAAGGTTCCATTGCTCGAATCATTGAAGAGATGACCGATTTTACCACTACCGTTGAAGAAGTAATCGCTTGGATAGAGGATCATGGAGGATTTGAAGAAAATCTTTTAATCATCACAGCTGATCATGAAACTGGTTATTTAATTGGTCCAAATGGCTATACAGATAAAACGATTGATTATGATCTTATTAATAATGGAAAGGGGAAAGTGCCTGGGCATAGTTTCCACTCTGCAGCTCACACCAATCAGTTAGTCCCTCTCTTTGCTAAAGGAGAATGCTCTGATGCTATAGAGAAAACTCTTCAAGGAGTTGATTTTAGACACGGTTCATATACAGATAATGCTATTTTAGGTACTTTAATTCACCATATTTTGATTGAATCCAAAACAGAAAAGTGACATATTAAATCTCATTTATTATTATTGCCATTATGAAAAAAATTAAGTTTTTCCTAACGGCTTTACTATTTACTTTTGGGTCTGCTTCTGCTGACTGGGCTTCGATTTACCACTCGATTATCGCTTTTGATGAAACAGGTTTACCTGATGGTAATCGCCCTGGCTATGTTCAGCCTATTATTACTCAACTTGGAACTGTTTTGAATGGTAACTGGGTTCATAGTGCAAATGTGCCTCAGAGTTTTTCTTTTGACGCAGGCCTACCTATTACTCTAAGCCCTATTACCGATAAGGATCGAAAATATACCGCTTCTAATGTTCCTACTATTTTTGGAGAAAATCTACCCACATATAATTACAATGCTAACATTCCATGTAGCACCAGTCCTTTCTGTCATGAAATCAGCGGTAATGAAACATTAAATAGCTTAGGCTTATTTTCATATCCCATTGCTCAAGCCGCCGTGAGTTATTATCATGCGCGTGTTGTTTTGCGTGGGATGTGGCTCCCAGCCATCAGCGAACTAAAAGCGTTTAGTCTTTTTGGATTTGGTCTTCAATATAGCTTTGGTTATTTATTCCAGTACGCCTTACCTAAAGAACTTCAAACCTTAAATGTGAGTTTAGCTTTTGGATACAATTCTTCCTCTATTGGCTATACACCTGAAGATTATACTGGCCAACTGGATTTATCTGTTTCCTCAAATATATTCCAAATGGTGATTGGTTATTCTCCTCTCTCTTTTATAGAAGTGATGCTTTCACTTGGTTATGAAACTGCTTCTATGAAATCTGGTGGCACCTTAGTTTCTCCAACAAATCAAACTATTTTACCAACGCTTAGTGTTGATGGTACAAACGGTTTTCGTTTAGGTCTTGAAGTTTCATTTACTTTAGGTAATTCCTACCATCCAGTGATTGGCGCTAATTTTGGCACAAGAACATCATTCAATACCAATATCTTATACTTTAAGCAAACCTTTGGAACAGACCCCACTCCAGAAGAAATTGCTAAAAAGAAAAAGATAAAGAAAGAAACCGCTGAAAAAGAAAATCGCCCAGCAATGACTGAAATGGATTATTCTGCTTTTGATAATTCAACCGATTCTACAAAAACAGACGGCAATTAATCTCGATATACAACATCTTCAAGAACAAGGCCCTGTGGTGGGGCCCACGTTCTTTCGCCTTTAAATTGGTTTTCAAAAATATTGCGGATTGTCCCTTTGGGATATCGTCCACGACCAATATCAAATAAAGTACCTACCATCGCTCTCACTTGGCGATGTAAGAAACGATTTCCTCTAATATGAAATCGAATAGTATATTCATTCACTCGTTCCATTCTAAATTCAGAAAGGTCACAAAAAGTCGTTTTGCCATCATTACGTGGAATGCAAAAATGAATAAAATCATGATACCCGACAAAGCTTTGACACTCTTCTTCCATGACTTCTAAATCTAGGGGAACAGTCCCGCATTCCCAACCAAAATCTCGTAGTAAAGCCACTGGACGTGTGAATATGGTGTATTGATAATAACGACTGATAGCATCATGACGCGCATGAAAGTCTATAGCGCAAGGTTCTAAATCTCGAATCCGAATCACTCGCTTCGTTAAACCATTGATAGAACGTTCTACTTTTAAAACATCGAATGGTTCATGATCCCAATCAAAATGGACACACTGCCCACGAGCATGAACGCCTGTATCTGTTCGCCCAGAACCCACTAAATGAACTTTTTCACGAAGGGCTATTTGAAAAGCGTTTTGTAATTCTGATTGAACGGTGATGAATTTGGTGATTCCAGCTTCATTTTGCTCTTGCCAGCCAAAAAAAGCACTGCCTAAATACTCGCACCGAAAACGGTAGCGCATCATGTTTAGGCCCCAGTATCCCGAATTTCTCGGATGACAACATCCACTTGTTCTTGAGAAATCTGCATACGTCTTGCTATTTCTGAAGTGGTATATCCACGACGCATGAGTTGTAAAACTCTTTCTTTTTCAGAACGTTCTTGATCAAAACGAGTCACATCCAAAGGATTATTTGCTGAAGGATTACTTAAAGTGTTTCGGCTCTGTGCACGCACTCGCATCGTTTTTTCTCGAGACATGCCTTTCGGGCGAACAAGCGCATCGGAAAGAGATTGCATCGCCGAAGTGATGCGTTCTTTTGCTGTAGGGCGAAGAGGAGGTCTATCCTCAGGGTCATATACATAAATTTTATTTTCTGGAACACCGTTTTCATCTTCAAAAGCAATGTCTTGAGGAGACACTTCGCTTACTTTTTGTTTCTCTTCTTCAGCATAGGCTTTTGCATCATCTATAATAGAACGGCGAACTCGCGTGCGATTCACAAAAGAAGGATCGTCTTGAAAGCCGCCTTTTGGAGCCTTAAAACGCTGTTCCGCACGAATCTGCTCCATTTGTCTTGTGATCGCGTCTCGCTTTTTCTTTAACAAGATAACTACTATTGCAAGAATAAAAATAACGACAAGAATAACAATGAAAGACCACATCCCTATCTGCATGTTAATTGAAGCACTTTGAGATTCAGGATCTGAGGAAGAAACTGGAAGCGGGGATTTTAATCGTTGGAGTTCTTCCCATCTAAGATCTAACTCGCCAAGCACTTTGGCGCGCATTTCTGGATTTTTGTGATGATTCCAGAGTTCGATTTCTAGTGAATCAATCTTAGACCTTGTCTGAAGGAATAATGCAGCATCTATGTCTGCAAAATTCGATTTAGAATCAGTCTTTAAATAAAACCATAGGCCAACAATAAGCAATGTTAAAATAACAGGGACAACGAATTTCTTCATATAATTAATGTAGTAAAAACTGCAGAAGAGATCAGCTACTCTTTTCTTCTTCTCTTAAAATAGCAATTGATTTCTCTTTGAAATGAACCTAGGGGACACTTAAACTGATAATTCTTTCATCAGAACCTAATGTCACTTTGTCTTTTAGGGGGTTCTTTTGGAAGAATTCTTATTTCATCAAACTCAGAGAAAGCGGAGGGGATTGCATACAAATTATTATCTTGCCATTCAAAAGCAGCACCCCCCCATTCCCCATAAAGAGCAGGTTCCCAATAAAAAGAGCCAATCGCTTTTGGTGTTTCTTTTAGCATCAAGTTGATTTCTTTTGTTTTCCCAGAAGTCCACGTGGAAGCACTAATACCACCATTATACTCCGCAATTAAAAATTGCAGATTAGGGTATTTACTGGATTGCGTGCTAATAAAAGATTTCCAATCTGAAGCTACTCCATGTCCATAAGCTGTATAAGCAGAAAAGGCAAGAATATCAAAATTGATTTTTTGCTGATCCACCACTACACTCAACCACCAAGAGCCATGTTCAACTGCATTTTCAATATGAAGAACTGTTTTAATGCGAGAATCAACGTCATGCACGGCTTTAATACCAGCTTTAATTAATTTGGAAAAATTCCCTGACTGCGTACTTAATCGCCCACTAACAGTAGAAGATGCTGCACTAGATGGTTCTCCCCAACAATTTGTCTCAGAAGTTGGTACATTTCGAAGCAAACCATCTGTAATTTCATTACCCACTTGCACCATATCGGGCAATGCACCTATACTTTTTAGTGAAGAAAGCAGATCATAAGTGTAAGCATAAACCGAGTCGGAAAGAACATCAATTGAATTCACTGAACGCCAGCGTTCTGGAATGATTTGTTTTCCTGGATCAGCCCAATTATCACTATAATGAATATCGAGTAAAAAACCAAAGCCCTCTTCTTTTACTTTTTTTGCATAAGCCA
>JAAYXQ010000004.1 GCA_012515825.1 Fibrobacter sp. | reverse complement strand
TACATGCTGTGATTTTAATGCTTGGGGCTCACTATTCTTATGCAAAAGTCCCACTTGGTTTTTGGATGGAAGATTGGTTTGGTTGGACTCGAAATAATTACGATAAAATTGGACATTTAATGCAGGGTTTTGGACCAGCCATTTATGTACGAGAATTACTAGTACGGACTTCTCCTTTAAAACCAGGAAAGTGGCTCGCCTTTTTATCTGTTGCTGTTTCATTAGGCTTTTCAGCCCTATATGAAATTATTGAATGGGCTGCATCTCTTTCAAACCCGACAGATACAGAAGCCTTTTTAGGGACTCAAGGCTATATATGGGATACGCAGACAGATATGTTTTGTTGTCTTATAGGTTCGATTCTAGCTCTTCTATTGCTTTCTAAACTCCATAATAAAGGACTTTCGAAAGTAAGAAAGAAATAGTGTTTTTTAGGCTGTTTTAAGCATAGGGATGACTATCTCTTTAATAAAGTGAATACTTGAGAATAATTGTTTCTTTTGGTCTTCTAGAATTCAAAATCTTGATTGAGTCAAAGCTCTTTTTTTTGTACATTTATCACGAAGAATATTTTTCGGAGTGAATTATGTTAAAAAAATCCTCAGTGTTTGAGAAAATAAATGGTCCTGTGGTGACTATTGTGATGGATGGTTTTGGTTTTAACTCAGTGGAAACAGGGAACGCCATTGCTGCAGCTCGTAAGCCTACGATTGACCGTTTAATGTCTAAGTATAGTCACGTACTGTTGAAAGCTCATGGAACAGCTGTAGGTATGCCTTCTGATGAAGACATGGGAAACTCTGAAGTGGGCCATAATGCCATTGGTGCTGGTCAGGTGTATAGTCAAGGTGCCGCTTTAGTCGCAAACTCCATTGAAGCGGGAGAAATTTTTGAACGCGAAGCATGGCAAGAAATTGTAGGCGCTTCAAGAACCACTACTCTTCATTTTATTGGCCTTTTTAGCGATGGGAATGTTCATAGTAATATTGACCATTTGAAAGCAATGATTGTTCAAGCAAAAAAAGATGGAGTGAAGCGAGTTCGTGTTCATATCCTTCTCGATGGTCGTGATGTTCCTGAAACATCTGCTTTAGACTATGTGGAACCATTTGAAGCTTTCTTAGCAGACCTTTGTTCCGTTGATTTTGATGCTTGCATTGCAAGCGGTGGTGGTCGTATGCAAATCACCATGGATCGCTATGGGGCTAACTGGAAAATGGTAGAAAAGGGTTGGAAGACTCATGTTCTTGGTGAAGGCCGTTTATTCGATAGTGCTAAAGAAGCGATTGAAACACTTCGTGGTGAAACAAAAGCCATTGATCAGGATTTACCACCTTTTGTCATTGGTAAAAATGGATCTCCAGTTGGAACGATTCAAGATGGCGATGCTGTAGTCTTCTTTAATTTCCGCGGAGACCGCGCCATTGAAATTACAAGAGCATTTGAAGAAGAATCATTTACAGAATTTGATCGCGTTAGATTCCCTAAGGTCGTTTATGCTGGTATGCTTCAGTATGATGGCGACCTTAAACTTCCAAATCGTTTCTTAGTTCCTCCTCCAGCAATTAAAAATACAAGCGGAGAATGGTTTAGTAAATCAGGCATTAAACAATTTGCTTGTTCTGAAACTCAAAAATTTGGTCACGTAACTTATTTCTGGAATGGAAATCGTAGCAGCAAATTTGATGGTGAAACTTATTTAGAAGTGCCTTCAGATGTGATTCCTTTTGAACAACGTCCTTGGATGAAGTCTGCAGAAGTGACGGATGCCATGATTGAAGCATTGAAGTCTGGCAAATATCAAACATTACGTTGCAATTACCCTAATGGTGATATGGTCGGTCATACAGGTAGTTTCCGTGCTGCTACCATGGCGATTGAAGCTGTGGATCTTGCATTAGCGCGTTTACTTCCTGTGATTGATGCCTTAGGTGGTATCGCTTTGATTACAGCAGATCATGGTAATGCAGACGAAATGTATGAACTAGACAAAAAGACTCATCTGCCTAAACAAAATAAGGATGGCTCTTTCAAATCGAAAACAGCTCATACCTTAAATCCAGTGCCATGTATCTTATATGATAATGTCTCTGGTGGTAAACTCGCACTAAAGAGTGGTTCATGGGGCTTAAGTAATCTAGCTGCTACAACAGCTAATCTTCTTGGCTTTGAAAAGCATGAGTCATGGGATGATTCCATGTTGACGCTAAAGTAAATCTTTATTTCAAAATAGATTTATGAAATTTTTAACACATTACTTCGGTAATGTGTTTTTTTTGTTTGAAAAAATGAATAAAGGGTGGATCCGTTTTGTCTATAAAAACAAATCCATTTGTTGGTTACATTTCGGATTCATGGTTTGATTTATCTAATTCTCGTTTGTGGATCAATTGTTTCCTTCAACTGTCAGTTCATAGGTTGTATAAAGAAGCTTAGTCTTTAATGGAGTAAGTACAATAAAGTTTTATTTTGAATTAATAACTAGCTAGATGATACTTGATTTCATTAAATTTATAGATATGAATCAGCAAAAAGTTAAATTAGATGAAATACGTCTTCCATTAATCAGTGCTTCGCAAGCGATTGAATTAGATCGATCGGAAAAAGGCGACTCCATAAGAAAAGGGTATACTTTAATGGAAGAAGCGGGTGAGGCTATTTATGAAAAGATTCAGCTTTTTAGAACGAATCATCCTTCGGTAGCACAAAAGCCAGTACTCATCTTTACTGGCGGAGGTAATAACGGTGGCGATGGTTTTGTTGCCGCTCGTTTATTACTAAAAAATAAAGTGCCTTATAGAGTCTATGGCTTAGTGGATCCGATACGATTCAAAAATGAAGCGTTCCTTGCTTATCATGATTTTATTCAGGCTGGAGGTTTTTTCTCCCATATTCAAGATGTAGATTCGCTAGAGATGGATTCTTCTTCAGGTTGCTTAGTGGTAGATGCTTTATTGGGAATTGGTGCCGTAGGAGAATTACGCCCGAAGTTTGCAAAACTAGTGGAAAAATTAAATTTTTTAGAAATACCAATTCTTTCTGTGGATTCGCCGACGATTCCTTTGAAGGCGACTGAAACGATAATCCTTGGGAACCCGCGCCGAGAAGCTTTTGATTCTAGTTTATCTTCTTTTTATGGCAAGGTAACGGTCGCTCCTTTATCGTATCAAAAATCTTTAATTAAAGAAATATCTTCTGGGGATTATTGGATTTCAGATTCTGATTTTTTAAAGCTATTGCCCAATCGAAATGAGTATGGAGATAAGCGTGCTCAAGGAACAGGGCTCATCATCTCAGGTTCTATTGGAATGACAGGGGCTCCCTCTTTAGCGGCTCTTGCAGCACTCCGTTCTGGTATAGGGCTTTTGTCAATGGCTCTCCCTTCTTCTATTTTACAGACGCTTTCGATAAAGTTAAATGAGCCCGTTTTTTATGCGTTAGAAGACCATCAACAAGGCTCTTTTTTAAAAGAACATTTGGATTTTATAAAAGCACTTTTTAAATACCAAAAGGCGGTTTGTATTGGGCCTGGTCTTTCTCAAAAGCCAGAAGTAAAACAAGTGGTAACACAATTGTTACCTACTTTTACATCTCCAGTGATTTTAGACGCAGACGCTTTAAATGCTTTAGATGGAAATCCTGATTTACTTCTCTCCTTAAATGTGGATGCTATTTTAACACCACATGTTCGTGAATGGGAACGGCTTTTTGGGGCTTTACCATCAAAGATGGAAGATGTTATAAAGGTGGTTAAAGAAAAGGCGTCTCAATATAAAGTGACTCTTGTTTTAAAAGGCGTTCCTACTTGTATTGCTTCGCCAAAAGGGGAAGTTTATTTGGTAGGTAAAGCAAATTCTGGCCTTGCAAAAGGGGGCTCTGGAGATGTTTTAGCTGGGATTATTCTTGCACTTTTAGCTCAAGGTTTGTCAACTTTAGAAGCGGCGATTCTTGGCACTTGGGTCCATGCAGAAGCAGGGCAAAGGACAAGAAAGCGATTAGGTGCGTTTAGTATGTTGCCTACAGATCTAATAGACTCGCTTCCAAGTATCTTTATGGGTGAATCATCCAAATAAAATATTACGTTTTTTTTTATTTTTGGGCGATTTCTTGAGGAAGAGAATCTTTAAGCGTTTTTAAAATGACATGAGGGATTATTTTTCTACATTCTTTTTATGCCTGAAAAAAGACTGTTCTTATTAGATTCTTACGCTTTAGCTTTTCGCATGTTTTATGCGTATTATAAATCACCATTAATTAATTCTGCTGGGTTGAATGTCTCGATGGTGCATGGCTATTGGGGAGCAATCCTTCGAATTTTAGATACTCATAAGCCAACGCATTTTGCCATAGTTCGCGATGTGAGTGCACCGACATTTCGTCACGAATTATTTCCAGAATATAAAGCGAATCGTGGACCAATGCCAGAAGAAATGGTTGCCCAAATGCCATTGCTTGGAGAAACACTTGCTGCAAGTGGAATTACCCTACTTTCTGAACCCGGTTTTGAAGCAGATGATGTCATGGCAAGTGTCGCTGTGGCCGCAGAAAAAGCAGGCTTTGATCAAATTTTTATTGTGACTAAAGATAAAGACATGGCTCAAATGGTAAATGATAAAATTCATTTATTTCATTTAGAAAAAGGAGCTGAGGGTATTGATTTTGGTCCAGAGCAAGTTTTAGAAAAGTATGGAGTACCTCCATCAAAAATTCGAGATTACCTCGCTTTAATGGGCGATAGTTCGGATAATATTCCTGGCGTTCCAAAAATTGGGCCTAAAACGGCCGCTCAATTGTTAAGCGAATTTGATAATATCGATAACTTATATTTGAATCTCGATAAGATTACAAAAAAAGGATTGCATGAAAACTTAAGAGAAAATAAAGAAAAAGCATTTCTTTCTCGTGAACTAGTGACGTTACAAAGTACTCGTGGTTTTTCTGGCACTTTAGAACAGTTAGAATATACTGGTGTAAACGTGAATGCTTTAACTGAGATTTTTCAAAAAAATGAAATCAATAGTTTGCTTCGTTTATTAAAACCTATTTCGGATCGTTCGAGTCAAAAGGCTTCTAGTCATCAGGAATCTCTTATAGAAGAAAAAGAACCTGATTATGTTCTTGTGGATTCGATTGAAAAATGGGAATCCATGAAACTGGAATTTGAATCCAAAAAAATAATTGCAGTAGATACAGAAACGGATTCCTTATCTCCAATAACTACAAATTTAGTGGGATTATGTCTTTCTTGTGATGAAGCGAAAGGCTATTACATTCCTCTTGCGCATACGGATGAACTTGGATTAGAGTTAAATAATTTTGATAAAAAATTGGTGTCAGATTGGTTTTTGTCTTTATGGAATAATCCTCAAATACAATGGGTGTTTCACAATGCAAAATTTGATCTACATGTTTTAAAAAGAAGTTTTGGCATTCATTTAAATGTAAAAATTCTCGATTCTTTAATTGCTGCTTGGATGTTATCCCCAGGTGATATGGGGCTTGGCCTTGATGAACAAGTGCGTCGCCATTTACATCATGAAATGATTCCAATTGAAAATCTTATTGGAAGAGGCAAGAATCAGATTACGTTTAATCGGGTGCCTGTAAATCAGGCTTATACTTACGGCGCAGAAGATGCGGTTTATACCTTACGCTTGTGGAATAAATTATTACCCTTAATTCAAGAACGAGACTATGAAAAGTTCTTTTTAGAATTAGAAATGCCTTGTTTAAAAGTCCTTTTTGAAATGGAAGAAAAGGGTGTTTCTGTGGATAGTGAAGAATTAAAAAGACAATCTGCAGAAATGGAATTGCGAATTTTAGATCTTGAAAAAGAAATCTATGCTCTTGCTGAAGGCGTTGAGTTTAATATTGCCTCTCCAAAACAGCTTTCGGAGATATTATTTGATCACTTAGGGCTTCCTGTGATTAAAAAAACTCAAACAGGGCGTAGTACAGATAGCGTGGTTTTAGAAGAACTAAGTGTAGTAGCCCCGCATCCTATTGTTTTTGCGATCATGGAATATCGAGAAATTAAGAAACTGCAAAGTACTTATCTCTCGGTTTTACCAGAACTTGTGAACCCAGAAACTAAGCGTATTCACACGAGCTTTATTCAGTGGGGTACAGCGACTGGTCGCCTTTCAAGCCGTGAGCCTAATTTACAGAATATTCCTATACGTACAGAAGCAGGGAAAAAAATTAGAGCGGCTTTTGTTCCAGCAAAAAAAGAGGATGTGATTCTTGCTGTGGATTACTCCCAAATAGAACTTCGAATGCTTGCCCATTTAAGTGGAGATGAAAAATTAATAGCTGCTTATAATCATGGCGCAGATATTCATACACAAACCGCTGCCGCTATTTTTAATGTCCCTTTAGCTGAAGTTACGTCAGATCATCGTCGAGATGCAAAAATTGTGAATTTTGGTGTTCTTTATGGGATGACAGCTTTTAGGCTTGCTCGAGATTTGAAAATTTCAAGAACTAGAGCGAAAGAATTTATTGATGATTATTTTGCCTTATACCAAGGAGTCCAAAGCTTCATCGATCAAACAGTCGCATTTGCACATGAAAAAGGCTATGTAGAAACGCTAACAGGGCGTCGCAGGTATATTCCTGGAATCGATTCTCATGATCGAACGGAGTGTCAGATGGCAGAACGAATGGCTGTAAATACTCCAGTTCAAGGAAGTGCCGCAGATTTGATTAAAATCGCCATGATTCGTATTGCTGAACGAATAGAGAAAGAAAAACTTCCTTTGAAAATGGTCTTACAAGTACACGATGAATTAGTCTTTGAGTGTCCAAAATCAGAAGTAGAAGCATTATCTATGATGGTGAAAGAAGAAATGGAGTCTGCAATGAAGCTTTCAGTACCTCTCATTGCATCGGTTGGTTTTGGTTCTAATTGGTTATCAGCACATTAATTATTGTTGTTTTAATAAATAGAGATTTTGTAGTTTAGGTTGATATGAAAAAAAATTGGATTATTACTTTAGGTATTTTTTTACTGGTAGCTTGTGCCTCTGAAGAAAAGGTGGATTCATCGAAAAAGGGTTCTAGAAAAGGACGCTCACAAGCTCGAATGATTAGTGTAGAGGGCTATTTAGCTGAACCAGGACAAACCATCTCCTCCTCAAAACTGGCTGGCAACTTATCTGCTTATGATGAAGTAGAATTAAAAACAGAAATGGCAGGGAAATTAGTGGCATTGAAAGTTAAAGATGGAGCTTATGTAAAAAAAGGATCTTTGATTGCTAAAATCAATGATGCTGAATTACAGGCTCAACTAAAACAGGCAAATGCTTCTTTAGAACTTGCAAAACAAAAAGAAACACGTACGAAGACATTATTTGAAAAACAGAGCGCTACTCAGGCTGAATTAGAAACGGTAGTGGCGGCTCGTGCTTCTGCAGAAGCTTCTGTGGCTTTAATTTTAGCTCAAATTAGAAAGACGGAAGTCATCGCTCCTTTTTCTGGTACTTTAGGAATTTTGAAAGTCTCTGCAGGGGAATGGGTTACAACTGGAACAAGTATTGCCACATTAGCTAATGTTCAAAAGTTGAAAGTTTCTTTTTCTTTGCCACAGCGGTATGCAACAAGTGTGTCTAAGGGAACAAAAGTAAAAATAAACGATTCTGAACGAGGCATATCTGCCGAAGCGACTGTTCGTGTTTTAGAACCAATCCTTTCTCAAAATAACAGAAGTCGTATCATTCAAGCAGAAATCAATAATAAGGATAATTTGTTCATCGCGGGTTCGTTTGTAGAAGTGACTGTTCCAATAGAAGCTGGCTCGGAAAAAGAGGTGATTCATGTCCCTGCAGAAGCTTTTACTCTAGATGATAAAGGCCCATATCTTTTTGTGGCTGAAGCAGGAAAAGCGGTCAAACGCTATGTAACTACTGGGCTAAGAACACCTATTTCAATTAGTGTTTTAGACGGCTTAAATAAAGGCGATACAATTATTGTTTCTGGCATGATGTCTGTACGTGAAGGCATTTCTATTCAGATTAAAGAATGGCGTAGAAAGTTGAATTATGGGGTGGAAAAGTGAGTCTCGCTCAGGTATCGATTCGTCGCCCTGTATTAATGACTGTATTGTCTATTGGTGTCGTTTTACTTGGTTTTTTTGGATTTTCTAATCTAGGTATTCGAGAATACCCAAGCGTGGATTCTCCTGTGATTACAGTGACCACGTCTTACTCTGGAGCGAATGCTGCCGTTGTTGAAGCGGAAGTCACGGAAGTTTTAGAAGAAGCGATTAATAGTGCTTCTGGAATTAAAACACTCACTTCTACAAGCCAAGATGGCCGCTCTAGAATTAAAGTGGAATTTGATGTGGGCTTTGATATGGAGACCGCGGCAAACGATGTTCGTGACCGTGTGAGTCGTGTTCAAAGACGTTTGCCCGATGCTGCTGACGCGCCGACGATTTCAAAATCAGACGCGGATGCTCAACCGATTTTAATGCTCAGTTTACTTTCAGATAAACGCGATGCGATGGAAATTTCTGAAATAGCAAGAAACCAAGTCAAGGAAAGGTTACAAACAATTACTGGGGTTTCAGAAGTGGCCATTTGGGGTGAAAAACGCCCTGTTGTTCGTTTATGGCTTGATCCTATTAAAATGCAATCTCTTCAAGTGACTGCTGCAGATATTTCAACGGCTTTGGCCAAAGAAAATTTGGAGCTGCCAGCAGGCAAAATAGAAGGCGAAGTAGTAGATCTTTCCATTCGTACTTTAGGCCGTTTGCAAAAGCCTTCTGATTTTTCAGCCATTGCAGTGAAGAAAACCGCATCAGGAGTGATTCGTTTAGCTGACATTGCTGAAATTCATTATGAACCAAAAGATCCAAGGACTGGTTGGAAACGAAACGGAAAAAATATAGTCTCCATTGCATTGATTCCACAACCTGGTTCAAACCATGTTGATATTGCAGATGCTTATTATAAACGTCTAGAAGAAATTAAAAGAGACCTCCCTGAAGACGTACAGATGATTCGAGGTATGGATGCGACTAAAAATATTCGAGCCTCCATCGAAGAAGTTATAGGCACTCTTGTGATTGCTTTTATTCTCGTTATATTTATGATTTTTGCCTTTTTACGAGAGGTGAGAACTACTTTTATTCCGATGATTGTGATACCTATAGCAATTATAGGTTCGTTCTTTGTTCTTTATCTATTTGATTTTTCGATTAACGTATTGACTTTACTTGCCATGGTTTTAGCGATTGGTCTTGTCGTTGATGACGCTATTGTTATTGTTGAAAATATTTATCATAAAATTGAAAATAAAATGGCTCCTAAGCAAGCAGCTGTTGCAGGCACCAATGAAATCTTTTTTGCTGTGATTGCCACATCTATCGTTTTAATGTCTGTTTTTGTTCCGATGTTTTCACTTGGTGGAACCACAGGATTACTTTTCCGAGAATTTGTAGCGGTGATGATTGGTACTGTTTTTATATCCACAGTGATAGCTTTAACCATCTCTCCCATGCTTTGCTCCAAATTTTTAAGGCACCAGAAAAAAGGGCGCTTGTTTATAATCACGGAACCATTTTTTATTAGCTTAAATCAGATTTATGCTCGTCTATTGGGGGCGTTTCTTAAAGTTCGCTTTTTAATGTTCCCATTACTGATTATTCTACTTGGTTTAGCTTTATTCTTTTTCAAGGCCTTGCCTCAAGAAATGGCTCCATTAGAAGATAGAGGCTTTTTTATGGCACGTGTGTCTTTGCCAGAAGGCCTTGGTATTGCAAAAACTCGAGCCATTACAGAAGAGATTGTCGATGATATGACCTCTCGTATAGACACCTTGGATTATGAAGAAATCACGGCTGGTGCAAATGGCAATAGTGCCACGATACGAGTGGTTTTAAATGAAAATATTAAAGAACGACGTTCACAAAGTGAAATTGCAAGGCAAGTACAAGCGATGGGGCAAGAGTATCCTGATGTTCGTTTAATGGTGATTGAACCTCAAGGGCTTTCTTCTCAAAGAGGCGGAATGCCAGTCGATTTTGTTTTACAAGCGCCAAGTATTGACGTCTTACGCGAATTAGTCCCAGTATTTTTAGAAGAAGCTCAAAAGGATCCTACTTTCTCAGTGGTGAACTCGGATTTGAAATTTACAAAACCAGAACTCCATATTGAGATACTAAGAGATAAGGCTAGAGAATCGGGAGTCTATGTGGCTGACATTGCTTCTGCTGTAGAACTTGCATTAGGCGATCAGACCTATGGCGATTTTTATATGAATGGTCGCCAGTATGATATTATTGGAGCGGTCGGTTTACAATACAGAAATTCTCCAGATTTGATACGCACTCTTTCTGTAAAAAATAATAATGGAGAAATTCTTTCGCTGGATAATTTTGTAACACTCACGGAAAGAGCTGCGGCCCCTTCTCTTCCTCGATATAATCGTTTTAGTTCAGCGACCATTTCAGCGGGCCTTGTGCAAGGTAAAACGGTGGGAGAAGGAGTAGAGGCCATGCGTGCCATCGCTTCTAGAATCTTAAAAGATTATCCAACAGTTTCTACTGATTTAGCTGGAACTTCTAAAGAATATGAAGAAAGTTCTTCAGGGCTTTTACTCACATTTTTACTTGCGTTAGCGTTTGTGTTTTTAGTTCTTGCAGGGCAATTTGAAAGTTTCAGATCTCCGTTTATTATTCTTTTCACAGTGCCTTTAGCTTTAGTGGGAGCTTTATCTGCTCTTTATGCTGTTGGAATTACAATGAATATCTTTAGTGAAATTGCTTTAATATTACTGATAGGATTAGTCACTAAAAATGGTATTTTGATTGTAGAATTTGCAAACCAGATTGCAGAGAGTACGGGATGCTCTCGTTTAGAAGCCGCTCGTTTGGCTGCGGAACGCCGTTTCAGACCTATTTTAATGACAAGTTCCTCTACTATTTTAGGGTCTGTTCCTTTAATCATGACAGGAACGCCTAGCCGTGTTTCTATGGGCGTAGCGATTGTGGGTGGTCTTACTTTTGCAACGTTAATGTCATTATTTGTAGTGCCTGCCGCTTATTCCTTCTTTGCTGGCTTGGTTGAAAAGAAATCTTTGGATGCTTCTAAAATGACCTGATTTTTATTACAGCTCATTTGGAAAATTCAAAATTATTATTCTCCGAAGAATTGGCACAAATGGCTTTTTAGAAAAATAGTTTCGTTGGAATTTATCAAGCAAACAAGAAAAAGAGCTTTTACTATTCGTCGGTTGGTAAGGTAGCTGGTTTTTCTTTTTTGATATCTATGAATTGTATGGGAAGCTCATCTTTTTTGCTCATTCCGTAACGCGTTCTCACAAGATATTCTAAATAGAAAGAGTCTGTCTTTAATCGTTTGTTTTCGTCTTGTTGTTTTTGGAGTTCCACTTTTAATGAGTCAATTTCTATTTCAAGAGATTGAATGTGGTTATAAAGGCGGTGCTGCCCCAAAAGACCATTTTTTCCGAATATAAGCTGAGAAATCATTATCAGTAGAAAAGAGATAATGATAATAAAAATGATGCCATTCTTTTTTTTCAGCAAGAAGAAAACTCCATCAGAGAAAAATGATATCTAAAACCATCTTTGGAATAAACCAAGCCAGCTATTTCCAATTCTGTCAATATAGATAAAAGTACATGGCGCTTGAAGGGAAAAAGCTCTTGAACCTCTTCGATTGTGTAGGTGTAACCACCCACTTTTTCAAGTATTTTAGTGGCGTCTTCAGAAAGTGAAATATCTGCTTTTAACAAGGTTTCTTTAGAAGGATCGTTTTTTTGAGTTAAACCGCAGTATAGCCCAAGATCTTCGGGCGAAAATAAAGCTTTTGCAAGTCCTCTTCTTAAAAGAGCGTTTGTTCCCGATGCCGTTTCACGATTAAAGTCTCCAGGAATCGCTAGAAGAGTTCTTTTTTCTTTTAAGCAAAGATCGGCTGTAATTAAGGCTCCTCCTTTTGTTTTACTTTCTATAACTACGGTTGTTTTAGAAAGTCCAACAATAATACCATTACGCAAAGGAAATTGCCATTTGAACGCTGGAGAATCATTTTCAAAAGTACTCACTAAAGCGCCTCCCTGTTCAATAATTTTTTGAGCAAGTATTTTACGAGATCCACCTATTTCTGAATTTAATCCCTGACCTAAAACAGCGATTGTAGGAATCCCGTATTTTAAGGCTGCTTCATGGCAAAGGCTATCAATCCCTTGAGCAAGGCCAGATATGACAACCGCATTTGTTCCCCTTAAGCTTTTGACAAGTAAATCGCATAAAAGCGGAGCACTTACACTAGGTCTTCGTGTGCCTACTAACGCGACTCCTACAGTATTTTTATCAGGAAGCGTTCCTTTAATAAAAAGACTTTTAGGACAGTGAATTGACTTTTGAAGTGATTCTGGAAAGTCACTCGGGAAAATTTGTCTACTATTACTATCTTTGTTTTTCATGGCATATTCCTTTAATGATTTAATTGATATAATGAAACGCCTTCGTGCTCCCGATGGCTGTCCTTGGGATAGAGAACAAGACATTAATTCTTTGCTCCCATATCTTATAGAAGAATCTTGTGAATATATAGATGCGGCTCAAGCAAATGACAAAGTACACATGTGTGAAGAATTGGGAGATGTTCTTTTGCAGGTGGTATTTCATGCTCAAGTAGCCTCTGAACAGGGTGACTTTTCTATTGACGAAGTCGTAGAAAGTATCTGTGAAAAAATGATTAGACGACATCCCCATGTCTTTGGGGACGCCACAGCAGAAGATGCCAACGCGGTTTTACGCGAGTGGGAACGCATTAAAGCCTCCGAAAAGAATAATATTGGAATGGCAGAAAAATCTGCCATGGATAAGGTGAGTAAAAGTTTACCACCGTTGGCCAGAGCTCAAGAATTACAACGTCGTGCCGCAAAAGTGGGCTTTGATTGGAGTCGTGAAGCACCAGTATTTGAAAAAGTTCTTGAAGAAATTACAGAATTCCGCAAAGAAATTCAAGCAGAAAACAAGAATAAAGAAAAAATTGAAGAAGAATTCGGTGATATTTTATTTTCGCTTGTTAATTGGGCAAGGCATTTAGGGTTTAATGCTTCTACGGCTTTAATGAGATCCAATGCAAAATTTGATAGAAGATTTCGCGCTGTAGAAAAATTAGCAGGTGATCAAGATATGAAGTCCATGGGGCTTGAAAAGCTAGATGCTCTTTGGGACGAAGTAAAAAAAGAAGAGCATTAAGGTAACCCCAAAAAGGTTATTTAAAAATGGACTATGACATTAATTTAAAATAAGATTATTGACTGTTAGCCCAATGAAAAAAGCGATGAGATAGCCGTACCATAAAATAGTTAGAGGGTAGTTAAGCACTTTTTTCCCAGTACTATCAATGGATTTATTCTTTTCAGCAATGCGAACTAGATTTTTTCGCAAATATAAAATGCTTAAACCAAGACCGACAATAGAAACAATAATGAGTAAAATGATTTTTATCATAAGGCACAAGATAGAAAATTTAAAAATGATAGGATAAAAGAATAAAAGGTTTCTTAATAGACGATCACTAATTGATTTGGTTTTTTGCTTTTTTGGAGTAGATGAGTAGAATATTTTTTTCGTCTTTATTTAAATAGATATCTAAAAAATACAGGTAGAGACCTGTTTTTTGCTATTTGAGGCTCTTAAGGGACTAAATATGCATCTAAAACCCCTTGAAAATAAAAGTAGTGGGTTGCAGTTAACGCTAAAAATTTCTCTATTTGGGATCGATTAGGTCGTTCATGTGAGCGAACCTTTCTTTTATGAGGTCTTTTTGGATAACCGGGAAAAATTAGATTCCCTCATTGCAGATGCTTGCCAGTCTGTTGGAGTTGAACTTGTGGAGTTAGATCAATTTCAAGCGGGCAAAAGAAAAGTTTTAAGGCTTTATGTCGATAAACCCGAAGGCGTGACCATTGGCGACTGCACTGAGGTCAGCCGTCAGTTATCGGCGGCATTAGATTTAGATGAAGAAATTATTGCTGGGGCATACACATTGGAAGTGTCGTCTCCAGGTTTAGACCGCCCTCTTAAGTCCACGGCTGATTTTCAGCGTAATATGGGGCGTCTTTTACGTATCACTCGTAGCACAGGGAAGCCTGTCACTGGAATCCTCCAGAGTGTAGATGAACAAAATATAATGCTGGATCTAAAAGGGCATGCAGGGGAGTTCCAAGTTCCTCGGTCCGAAATTCTTTCAGCCAAGGTAGATATTCAATTCTGACAAAAGGTTACTATGAAAAACGAACCTAAAATAAATTTAGTAGAAGCTTTAAAATCACTAGTGCAAGATAAAAACGTTGAAGATTCGATAGTGACCGGTGCACTGAAGGATGCGTTAATTTCTGCCGCTCGTAAGTATTTACAAATCAATAAAAAAATCGATGTAGATATTGATACAGAAACCGATGAAATTCGTGTTTTCTTAAGAGTTGAAGTGGTGGATGATTATCCTGACTACGATACTGAAATGAGTGCTGAAGAAGTTGAAGAATTGGATGAAGGCTATATGCTTGTCCAAGAAGCTCAAGAGTTCAATGAAGACGCTCAGCCAGGTGACCTTTTGGAAATGGAGGTTCCTGTTTCTGCATTTGGTCGTCAAGCCATTCAAACTGCAAAGCAATTCTTAATTCAGCGTATTCGTACTGCAGAACGTGACAAAATTTACGAGACATACCGCAGTCGTATTGGAACCATGATTAATGGTGAAGTCGTTCGTATTGAAAATAAAAACTTGATTGTTTCTATTGGTCGTCAAACAGAAGCTGTTTTACCTGCTAAGGAACAAATTGCCAAAGAACGTTTCCATCAAGGAAGCTCAGTGAAAGCGGTGATTGCTGATGTAACTGATTCTACAAAGGGTGGCGCTCAGGTTATTTTATCTAGAGCGAATGGTGACTTCTTAAAAGAACTTTTCCGTCAAGAAGTTCCAGAAATTTATGAAGGGACTGTTGAAGTAAAAGGTGTTTCTCGTGATCCTGGATTTAGGGCAAAAATTGCCGTATATTCTCGTGATGAACGTATTGACCCAGTAGGTTCTTGTGTAGGCATGAAGGGTGCTCGTGTACAAGCGATTGTTCGTGAATTAGCAAACGAAAGAATCGATATCGTACATTGGAATCCTGATTTTGAAACTTATGTTCGTCGTTCTTTAGCTCCAGCAAATATCGTTAAGTTTGTTGAAGTCTCAGGCACTCGTCGTATAGTTCTTGTAGTAGCCGATGAAGATCTTGCTCAAGCCATTGGTCGCAATGGTCAGAATGTACGTTTAGCATCCCAATTAGTTGGGCGTGATTTAGACGTGTTCGGCGAAAAAGAATGGTCTGAAAAAGATGAAGAAACGAAAGAAAAAATATTAACTCCTCGTGCTAATGAATATCGTCAAATGAATCAAATGAACGATAAAAAAATGCAGTTAGATGAGTTATTTACAAAAGAAAATACAGAAGAACAGCCAATCGAAGAAGATGGCGTCAGTATGGAAGAAAGTGAGGCTTAATGATAAGCCTATTGGAGCCAACAAATAGATGAGTAAAATAGAAGAAATTAGACCTGCAGATTGGGCTAAATCAAAGGGCGTAACCAGTGAGATTGTTGTTAAGCTGCTGAAAGAAGCAGGTGTTGACGTTCGTTCACACATGACAAAAATTCCTGTTTCAGAATATGCTCCAATTGAGGCACAGGTTGAATCCGAAAGAGCAAAACTGGATTCGAGAAAACAAAAAAAGAGTAGTAGCACTTCTGATGCGGATAATTCTTCTACTTCATCTGCTCCAAAGAGAAAAGTGGGTTCGGTTTCTACAATTAAGGGCGGAGCAGTTAAAGTTTCCCTAAAAAGAGCAAAACCAGCTGCACCGAAGCCAGCCTCTGAGACAAAGGCTCCAGCAGCACCTCAGAAACCTGCTATTGCACAACCTGAAGTGGTAAAATCGGTAGAATCAAAAAAAGAGAATGTAGCGGTCTCTACAGCGGCTGAGGTTTCAAAGCCTGTAGAACAAAAACCAGTGCAACAAAAGCCAGTAGAACAAAAATCTGCAGAGCACAAGTCAGTAGAACAAAAGTCCGCTGAACATAAACCTGCAGTGGCTCCTAGAACAACACCACAAGCTTCTTTACAACCGAAAAAAGAAGTGGCTCCAAAAGAAATACCTGCTACTTCTAAAGAAGAAGATTCTAAGCCAGACTTAAAAGTCGCTGCAATGAAAGCTCAAGTTTTTAAACCTGATGCAGCTATTTTAGCTCGTATAGAAAAATCTCGTCAGCAACAAGCCAATACACAACATCGTCGTCCAAATGGACCTCGTTCTGGTGGTAATAATAGTCAAGGTTATACGGGTTCATTTGGGAAATCACCAGCTGGTGGTGGCGTAAACTCAAATAACCGTCGACCTCAAGGTCAAGGCGGAAATGCGGGTGGAGGTTATCGTCCAGGTGGTAATGCAGGCGGTGGAAATCGTCCTTATACACCAGGTGGTCAGAATCGTTCTGGAGGTTTTTCCAGCGGTTCTATGAAAGAAGCCTTTGGCGCTTCTCCTAGTGGAGCAAATCTTGTTGCCTCAACAACTACAGCGGCAAAAGATGGTTCTAAATCAGGTAATCGTCGTAATGATAAAAAACGTGGCACGTCTTTAGGTAATAAGCAAGAACGTCAAAAGGAACAACAAGACGTTGTTCGTCAAAATGTTTCAAGAGTGATGGCTTCTCTTTCAAAGCATCCGATCAAGAAGGTATATCGTAAAGAACTTTCTGAATCGGACGGCTCTGTGGAACGTCAAATTCTTAAAACCTCAGACTTTATCACTGTGGGTGAATTAGCTGGGTTAATGGAACAAATGCCTGCACGTGTGATTGCTAAGTGTATGGAAATGGGCATGATGGTAACCATTAATGCTCGCTTAGATTTTGAAAGTATTCAAGTTCTTGCCGATGAATTTGGCTTTGAAGCTCAATTGATGGAAGAATATGAAGAAGAAGTTTTAGGTGTTGAAGAAGAACAAACCGAAAACTTATTACCTCGTCACCCAGTGGTTACAGTTATGGGTCACGTTGACCATGGTAAAACCTCTTTACTAGACTGGATTCGTAAAGCGAATGTGGTCTCTGGTGAATCTGGTGGTATTACTCAACATATTGGTGCTTATGAAGTAAGTACAAAAGCGGGTAAGGTTACTTTCTTAGATACTCCAGGTCATGAAGCTTTCAGTGCTATGCGTGCTCGTGGTTCTCAAGTTACAGACGTGATTGTTCTTGTGGTGGCCGCCGACTCTATGGTGATGCCTCAAACAGTGGAATCTATTGAACTTGCTCATCGCGAAAAAGTGCCTTTAGTGGTTGCTATTACAAAAATTGATTTACCTACAGCCAACCCAGATAAAATTCGTACGCAACTCGCTGAACGCGGCGTAGAAGTCGAACAATGGGGTGGTACTGTCAGCTGTATCGAAGTTTCAGCACGTTCTGGTAAAGGAATGGATCTTCTTTTAGAAACACTTGCTTTAGAAACAGAAGTGCTTGAACTAAAAGCCAATCCAGATACTCGTGCTCGTGGAGCCGTTGTGGAGTCTAAGCTAGACGCTGGTAAGGGTTCTATGGCTACTATTTTGATTCAAAATGGTACTCTTCATATTGGAGATCCTTTTGTTTGCGGTCTTTATTCTGGTCGCGTGAGAGCGATGTTTGATGAACGTGGTGGTATTCGAAAAGAAGCGGGGCCATCAACCCCTTGTCAAGTTCTTGGCTTTGACGGCACTCCTCAGGCAGGTGATGATCTTATCGTTGTTGAAGATGAAAAGACAGCACGTGAAATTGCATCAAAACGCCGTATGGCTGCACGTGAAAGAGATTTACGTGCTCGTAAGACAATCTCTCTTGAAAATGTTTACGAAGGCGCCAAAGACGGTAAAATTTCTGAGTTGAATTTGATCGTAAAAGCGGATGTGGGTGGATCTGCAGAAGCTCTTGCTGCAAGCCTTGAAAAACTCAGCAATAGTGAAGTAAAGATCCATATTATTCGTAAAGGTGTTGGTGCCATTACGGATTCCGATATTCTTCTTGCTACAACATCACAAGCGATTGTCATTGCGTTCCATTTAATGCCTTCACTTTCTATTCGTGAAATGGCTGAAAAAGAAGGCATTGAAATTAAAACATATCGCGTGATTTACGACTGTATTGAAGATATTAAGAATGCTGTGGAAGGCTTGTTAAAGCCTACTACCCGCGAAGAAATTGTGGGTGAAGCAGATATTCGTGAAGTCTTTAAGATTCCAAAGGTCGGCTTGATTGCTGGCTGTATGGTCACGAGCGGTGAAGTCAATCGCGATAGTCGAGTTCATGTTTATCGTAACGGTGTTGAACTTGGTCTTACTGAAGTTCAATCCTTAAAACGCCATAAAGATGATGTCAAATCGGTGGCTCGTGGATTTGATTGCGGTATTGGTCTTAAGGGATACGATAATATCGAAGTGGGCGATACCTTGATGTTCTTTAAGGATGTTAAAGTCGCTAGAACTCTTGCTGATGTGGCTCGTGATGAAAAGGCTGCTGCTGAGAAATCAGCTGCTGACAAGGCTGCTTCAGAAAAGAAACAAAACGATAAAGGTGAAACTAAGTGAGTCGTAGAACAGACAGATTAGGTGAACTTTTTCGAATAGAGATAAGCAAACTCTTGCAAAAGGGGTTGAAAGACCCCAGAGTTGGCTTTGCTACTATTAATCGAGTAGATATCACTGAAGATTTAAGCTTTGCAAAAGTATTAGTCTCTGTGATGGGTTCCGATAAAGAAAAACGCGATACCATCATTGGGTTACGTAGTTCAGCTGGTTTTATTCGTCAGTTTCTTGGGAAAGGAATTAAAATTCGTAAAATTCCTGAACTCCAATTTGTACTTGATGAAAACTTAGAACATGCGCTTCATATTGATTCTATCTTAGCAGATCTCAAAAATCAGGGAGACCTCGATTGAGGTCTTCTGGATTTGTTTTACTTCACAAGCCTGCGGGTGTAACATCCTTTCAAGCGTTGTTCCCATTAAAAAAAATTTTTAAAACTAAACGTATTGGACACGCTGGGACTCTTGATTTGAGAGCTTCTGGGTTAATTATTGCTGGGGTAGAACGTGCGACTCGTTTACTTCCTTATATTGAGTCTGCAGATAAAGTATACACCTTCCGTCTACATTTAGGATTTTTGACAGACACTTTGGAATGGGATGGAGAATTAATAGAACAGGGAAAACCTATTTCTATTGGAGAAGCAGATTTAGAATCTATTTTACCTTCATTTAGAGGTCTTATTCAACAAGTTCCTCCTAATTACAGTGCGATTAAAATAAAAGGTGTTCGAGCATCTGATTTAAGTTTACAAGGTAAAGAATTTGAATTGAAATCACGATCGGTTTCAATTTACGATTTGAAAATTATTGGAAAATGCGAACCTCCTGAAAACGCGAGTGGTGAAATATTTGCCTCTTTTGAATTAGAATGTCATTGTTCAAAGGGAACTTATATTCGTTCTCTTTGTCGAGATATTGGGGATGCTTTAGGTACTTTTGGTTGTGTTTCTCATATTTGTAGAACACAGATTGGTTCTATTACTTTATCAGAAGCGGTATTACCAGAAAATCTATTGGAGTCATCTATTATTTCTCCAGAGCGTATTTTACCTTATCCTGTTTTAACTCTTTCAAAAGAACAAGCAGGCATGATTCGAAATGGAAATTGGGTTCCTTGGAAAACACCAGTAGAAAATTTATCCGAAGAAAATCATGTTTTTGTAAAAAATGACATGGGAGAGATTGTCTCTTTATGCCGATTTGAACCAGGAAGAGTGATACCAAAATTTTTTATAGGTCAAGAAGAATGATTTCTCGTGCGATTACCACAGGCAATTTTGATGGTTGTCATTTGGGGCATCAAAAACTTTTCTCTTTCTTAAAAGAAAAGGCTTTTGCACAAAATTTAAAACCAACGGTGGTCTCTTTTGAACCGCACACACGTTATCTTTTAGGGGCTCCAGGGAAACCAGCTTTATTAACCTCTACGGAAGAAAAAAAACAATTTATTGAAAGCCTTGGCATAGATTTCTTTACCATTCCTTTTACGCATTCGCTAACGCAGCTTCCTTATAGCTCTTTTGTTGAAGATTATCTTGAAAAAGATCTTCAAGGAAAAATGTTCGTTTTTGGCTATGATCATCGAATGGGGGCTCAGGGGCAAGGAAATTATAAAACGATTATAAATACTTTTCCTCACTTACAAGCGTTTCAAATGCCAGCTTTTTATTATAAAGATGAATTAGTCAGTTCTTCTCTTGTTCGAGAGGCCATTGAAAACGGTCAAATTGAGCGAGGAAATGAGTTTTTAGGGCGTCCTTATCGATTGACTGGAACCGTAATCAAGGGAAAACAATTGGGGCGTACACTTGGGTTTCCTACAGCGAATATAAAAACAGCTCCATTCAAACTAATTCCTCGTTTTGGAGTTTATGTAGGGAAGGTGACTCTCGCAGATGGGCGTTACTTCCGTTCTGTTGTAAATATAGGCGTACAGCCTTCTTTGGAAAATCAAGAGTTAGCCATTGAAGCACATTTATTAAATTTTTCAGAAGACCTATATGGCGTGAAAGTGGATTTAGATTTATTCTCTTTTATTCGTCCAGAACAGAAATTTGATTCGTTGGACACGTTAGTTTATCAAATCAAAAAAGACGCTGCGTATACTTCTGAATTAAAAAACAGTCTTTTGCCTTAATATCATTGTCTCACTAATTCGGAAAGTGATTAAAGACACACTTTTATTTTATTAAAAAAACGATTGAAAACTATTCTATCGCTTCGATTGTTAATAAATACTTAAAAAAACTGTTTTTTTTTGTTTTTTTAATAAAAAATTGATTAGGGAGGAAATTAAAAAATGAGTTTATGCTTAATTATTTCCTAAGTGATGCGTCTATTTCATAAAATAAGCTTGCTGTAATCTTACATTAATATTATATTCGGCTACACTTGTTTAAATAGGAGAACAAATGAAACAGCTAGTCAAAATTATGGGTGCATTCACATTGGGCTTCGGGCTCATGTCCTGTGGAGATAGTCCCGTAGAATCAAAAGATTTAAATGTAGATACAAAAGGTAATCTTTATATCTCTATTCGTGATGTAAACGGTACTATTTTAACGGCAGGTGACTCCGTTAAGGTAACGTTACTTGAAATAGATAAAAAGCCTCGTTTTGCTGATTCACTCGGAACCATCACCTATAAAAATCTTCAAGTCGGCTCTTATCAAGTATTGGTTGAAAAAGAAGGTTATGCCTCTATGGTATGTAGAACAAGCATTGATTTAGCTTCTTCTGATTATATTCCAGTGGCTGCAGATCAGACTCTAGCTGTGGATTTACACAAAATAGGTGCTTCTGTTACAGGTACCGCTGTACTTCAAGATGCTGCTAACATCAATGGATTACAAACCGTTCCTGCTGAAGATGCTACTTTGCGCTTATCTTTACTTGGTGGTGCATGTGAATATGTTGAATCTATTGTTACTGTGACTACGGATGAAGATGGTATATATACATTTGCTGATCTTCCTGAATTTGCTTCCTACTCCATTACTCCTCAAGCAATGACTATTGATGATGAGTTGAACTCCGCACTTAGTCTTACAGGAACTACTGGCGTAACTGGTGAATATAAAAAGCTTTCCCAGATTTCCTATTCTGTAACTACAGATCCTTTCATCGTTGTTTCTTCAAATCAAAGCTCTGTAGCTATTGATGACTCCATTGTGATCCGCTTCTCCAAAGCAGTGGATGTAAGCCGTATCCGTAATGGAGATATTTATGTAAGTAATAATGTGGGTATAGTTTCCTCTTGGTCAAAAGATGGTAAGACTCTTACTGTAAAGGCTGCAACAGGCAAATGGGTTTACGGCTCTTCATTCGATCTTTATTTTAATGTATACTCTGTGAACGGTATTTTCATTTCTGCTAATTCTACAAACACTGCTTCCATTCGCATTTTCACAGATGGTAAGCTCGGCCCAATTAAGGGTTTGAAGGCAAAAAATAAAATGGATACCACAATTGACTACAATAGTACAGCAGTAGAATTAATTTGGAATAAATTATCAAATGCTGCTAAATATGAAGTCTATCGTAGAAATTCTAATGATTCAAGCTTTGTTCGTGTTTTGACAACCTCATCAATTAGTGATACTTCAGTTTATGTTACGGGAAATGATTTTACTGATGGAAAATCGGTTAAATTTTTAGTGATCGGAGTGAATTCAGTGAATTCCTCTCCATTTGTTGTAGATAGTGCAAAAAATTTCTATGATAAGGTAAAGCCAACTCAATCATTATTATACTCCGATCAGGGTACAGCTACTTCAACTACTACAGAGGGTAATTCTGCTTATGACTGGGTATTTGAAAGTGACGCCGCTTCTGTAACAGCGGGTTCCAGTGATTTAAATCTTAATCAATTATACGATATGGTGATTGATTTTAGTGAACCAATGGATACTTCTTTATTCTCAGTAGATGAACATATTGAAGTCACTATTGATGGTTCAACTAACACTTCAGATAAGTTAACCTTTAAGAAACAATGGTCTACAGATCATAGTCAACTAATTATTAGTCCTCGTGTTGCAGCTAATAAATCTGGTGCCGACGCTGCTTTACGTGTCACCGTTTCTTTTGCTGATGTTAAAGATAAACGTGGTAATTCTATTGCTTCGAAGAATAACAGCGTGAGCGTATTGTACAAACACAATACTCCTGTTGTACTTCCTCCTGTTGAACCAGAACCATAATCAACTCCAGATGCTGAATAAGCTTCAATAAGAGATTGAATAAAATAAAAACACCCCCTCTAATGAGGGGGTGTTTTTATTGCTAAAAGTATAATATGGAATTGTAGTGAGAATTGAAAATATAAGTTAAGAAGACTTACTATTTCTTCTATAAGGAGAACGACTCTTTTTGTTATTTTGGAAAGATTGCTTATGAGAAGAATTTTTTGGAAAAGATGCTTTTGGTGAAGCCGACTTTGGTGAAGGTGGTCTTGGGGATGTTGGCTTTGAAGAAGGAGCCTCTTGGCTTGGAAAATAAGTTCGACCTTCTTCTAAAGAAGATCTTGAAAGTAACAGTCTAGAAATTTTGCCTAATTTTAATCGTTCTAACGTTTCTTTAATCCAAGGACGATTTTCACGAATATACCAGAAGAAAAATCTCTGTTGGTTCTTTTTTTGCTCTGGCTTTTTCGCTATATAAATAGGCGTCCCATTAGGAAGAGTTTCTGCGTAATACATTTCTGTTGCAATCGTCAAAGGCGTAGGAGTAAAATCTTGTACTTGTTCTAATTTAAAACCAAGCTGTTTTGTTTCAAGTGCAAGAGAGGCCATATCCGATTCTGTACAACCTGGGTGACTAGAAATAAAATAAGGAATAATTTGCTGTTTTTTCCCTACAAGGTCACTTTCTCTTTCGAAAATCGTTTTGAAATCATAAAATAAAGAAAATGCTGGCTTACGCATTAGGCGAAGAACTGAATCAGAAGTATGTTCTGGGGCCACTTTAAGACGACCGCTCACATGGTTTTGAATCAGCGTTTTAGTATAAGCTTCGTGATCTTTTCTTAAAGAGACGTTGTTTGTTTCTTGAAGAAGAATATCATAGCGAACCCCGCTTCCAATAAAGAGATGCTTGACTTTAGGGTGATTTTGCACTTCTTGATAAAGGCTTAAAAGGTCGGCATGACGAGTGTCAAGGTTATCGCAAATTTTCGGGAAAAGGCAACTAGGACGCATGCATTTTTTGCAACGCTCCAAATCTTTCCCCTGCATTTTATAGGTATTGGCCGATGGCCCGCCTAAATCGGTAATCGTACCATTAAAAGAAGGCATTTGAGTAATAATATCTAATTCTCGGAGAATGCTTTCTCGGCTTCGACTTGCAATAAATTTACCTTGATGAGCGTTTATAGCACAAAAACTACACCCACCAAAACACCCTCGATGGATAGTAATAGAATGCTTAATCATTTCATAAGCAGGAATCGGGCCGCGTTTACGGTAACGTGGGTGAGGCAATCTTTGGTAAGGGTATTCAAAACTTTCATCAAGTTCTCCATAAGCCAAAGGAGGGTATGGAGGATTTATTACAACCGTTTTGTCATTTACATTTTGAAGCAATCGTTTAGATTGCATTTTATTGCTTTCTAACTCAAACGTGCGAAAATTTTTTAATTGCGTTTGCTTGTTTTCTAAACAATCTTCATGACTACTAAGATAAAGATCTTCCCATTCTTTTGTTTTCTTTATCTCGTTTGGATCTGCTAAGTAAGCGGTTTGTGGAACGTTTTTTATACTTGAAAACGGAACGCCTTTTTTAAGCAAACGAAGAATTTCTTTGATGGGCTTTTCGCCCATGCCGTAGACTAAAAGGTCTGCTCCCGTTTCTGCTAAGATACTTGGTTTTAGTTTATCTTGCCAGTAATCATAATGCGTGATACGTCGTAAGCTTGCTTCTAATCCACCAATTAAGACAGGAACGTCGGGGTATAATTCTTTAAGAATTCGAGTGTAAACGTAGGTGGCATAATCTGGGCGAAATCCTGATTTTCCACCAGGGGTAAAGGCGTCATCACTACGAAGGCGTTTGCCTGCGGTATAATGATTGACCATGCTATCCATGCCACTAGAAATACCAAAAAAATACCGAGGTTTGCCTAGTTTTTTGAAATCTCGAAGATCGTCTCTCCAATTCGGCTGTGGTAAAATAGCCACACGAAAGCCTTCGTGTTCAATTAATCGCGCAATGACAGCATGACCAAAAGAAGGGTGGTCTACATAAGCATCAGCACTAACAATAATAACATCAACGTAGTCCCAACCGCATTCATCAAGTTCTTCGCGACTAATAGGTAAAAAATCCATAGCCCCTAAGATAGAAAAGAATGAACAACATCCAAATTAGATTCTCTATGAATTCAAGAGTAGCGTTGCCCAAAAGCAGATGGAAGTAATTAAATACAGAGGAGCTACGAAAAGCTTTTCTTTGCGGCTAAAAGAAAAAAGAGAAATCGCTGCGTTGAATAGCAAGTATAGAGCAAAAAAGTAACCTATGCCGCGAGTGAGAGGTGGTTCTAATAAGAAAGGAATAAGGCCTCCCACCTGTAATAAGATAAAAAGCAAAATCAGTTGAACAATAAGAGCTGTAATAAATGG
>JAAYXQ010000294.1 GCA_012515825.1 Fibrobacter sp. | reverse complement strand
CCAGATAAACTTAAAGCCATCGCCAAATTTGCAGTGACCGTAGATTTACCCACTCCCCCTTTACCAGAAGAAACAGCGAGAATATGAGAAACATCTTTTAAAAATGTATTTTCGGAAAGGTTGACTTGTGATGGTTGTGTTTTCCCTGATAGAGCAATAGATACAGACTTTGCACCTAAATCACTCAATATTTTTTTACAATCCACAACAAATTTTTCTTTTAGAGGACAAGCTGGTGTTGTTAAAACCAAATCAAAAGAAACATCATCGTTCTCTGAAATCAGAATATTTTGAACAAAACCTAGTTCTACAATATTTCGATGTAGATCTGGATCTATTATCACTTCTAAAGCTTTTAATACTTGTTTTTCATTCATATTTACAAATTAGTAAAACGTTCCATTCTTTTTATAAAAAAAGTGAATTCAACTCCATGAACAAACAAAAATTTTACAACGGCATTGAGAACTTAGGCATATGCAATATATGAGTCATGCATTTTGGCCATTCGTTAAGATAATGCGATACTAAAATAATTGTTGTAGATGAAGACAGATAATCAAGCCAATTAAAAATCTTTGCACGATGTTTAGCATCCATCCCTTGAGTTGGCTCATCTAAAATCAATACCGAAGGAGGTTTTATCGCCGCTCTTGCTATTAATACTAGGCGTTTTTCAATGAGCGTTAATGAAGAAAATGCAACCTTCGTATCTTCAAAACCTAAAAAATGGAGCCACTCATTAGCCTTTTCTCGTTCTTCAAAAACAGGTTCTTTAAACAAGCCTAAAGAAGTAGAAAAGCCAGTACAAAGAACTTCTTGAAGAGTTAATTCCTCTCGGTATTGCAAAGCCAATTCAGGAGAGAAAAAGCCCAACTTTTCTTTATGAGCCCAAACATCTAATCCTTTTCCTGGACGTTCTCCTAAAAGCATAATGTCATTTTTATAAATCTGCGGATGATCTGCAGAAAGAAGGGCAAGAAGTGTACTTTTCCCAGCGCCATTAGGCCCCATCACCACCCAATGTTCTCCCGAGCGAACTTGCCAACTCAAGTTTTGGATCACCTCTGTTTCTCCAAAACAAACATTCACGTTTTTCAAATCAAAAAGGAGTTTTCCTTCAACTGCAGATGAAGTAAGCTTTTCAATTTCATATTCAGAATACGATTTTTTTACTTGCTCTGATTTAAGAGCGCCTTCTCTTTTCTTTTCCAATAAAACAAATTTCCCATTCTCATAAACAAAAGCAGGAATTAAAGGCATAACTTCTTCTTCTCTTGCAAGACGAATGACCATTTTTACATCAGAATGAACCATCTTTAAAACGCATTCTTCCAAATAAGGCCGGTAAGCGGCATCTAGCCCGCCAAACAAATCGTTAAAATAAACCCATTCTGGATTTTCCATCCAAACTCGAGCTAATAAAATTCGTCTTAATTCTCCATTGGAAAGACTTAGAAGAGTGCGATCTAACACGCTCTCTGGCAAAGAAGCCTTTTGCAAAGCCTCTGACAAAAGAGCTGGATTTGTTTTAGGAAAAGGCGTATCTTCAACCACTAAATCCGTCTGCAAAAAAAACAACGGAGAAAGTAAAAAATGACGAACTAAAGGGGCTTCTTTATTTTCAATACTTATAAAACGCTGTTGCCAAAAGGGAGCTAAGGCTCTTTGGATTTTACGCTGAATACGTTCAGAAACAACTGATAGACGTTCTTGTTTTTTTAAAAAGGACCAAAGAATGGGATCTACAGGGTTGAATGGAACTTCTAAAATCTGTACTTGTTTATACTCTTTTAATAAAGATTCAATATCATCAAAAATCATCTTATAATGATAAAAATATTCTCTTTAATAGGCTATATTTAATTGGACTCTTTTACAAAACCAGTTTATGATCAAAAAAATAAGCCCTTTCCTCTTGTTGATTTGCGCTATCTCTGCCATAGCACAAACGGATTCTACCCTATCTTTTATAGCTTATTGGAAAAAGGGAGACATAAAATATTTCAATATTTCCCAAAATAAGTCTCAGCATAAAAACGACTCTCTTCAAAAAAATGATTATTCCTCATATACCGCACGAGTAGAAGTAAAAGACTCTACTGCAGAAGGCTACCTTTTTAGTTGGCAAGTAGAAAACTCCATTTTAGATGGCTTAGCACTTTCTAAATCAGTAGAAGAAATCGCCAAAAAATACGATACTTTAAGCGTTCTATATCGTACAAATGATGCTGGTGCTTTTCAAGAAATCGTAAACTGGAAAGAGCTTCGTAATTCTTTATTGGAAATGTTTGACGCTCTGATTCAAGAAGATTCGGCAAAAACACCAAAACTAAAAGAAATAATGGAGCCCGTAAAAGTCATGTTTTCTACACAAGAAAATATCACTAATTTGGTATTCAAAGAAATTCAACTCATTCATTATCCTATGGGATTAATGTTTCAAGTGAAAGACACTATTTTCTATAAAGAAGAATTATCTAATCCACTTGGTGGAGACCCCATTCAAGCAGACGCCAAGTTTTATTTTAATGTCATTGATCGAAAAAAACACTTATGTCAATTTGAAAACACTTTAAAAATGGACACTCTTGATTTCAAAAGAATGACTGTCGATCTTTTTCAGAAAATGCTTTCTAACAATATTTTTGAGTCCGTAACAAAAAGAGATTCTGCACTGAATAGCATAAAAAACGAAATGGCTAAGCTTAAAGTAGATATTCGTGATAGTAATGTATATATCTATGAATACAATCCTGGATGGCCGATCAAAATTTCTACTCAAAGAAAATCAATCGTCTATTCTGGTGACCTCACACTAAAAAAAGTAGATCAATTATTAATCGAACAAATAAGTCAGCCAACACCGAAAAAAGAACAAGGTCTCTTTCTAGGTGGGAAAAAAGCAACAAATCAAAAAACGAAAGCTAAGAAAAATAAAAAATGAATTACATCATTGAAAAAGCCTTAGACAACAAACGCATTTTTCCAGAAGAAGCTCTCATTCT
Organism: Fibrobacter sp.; assembly: GCA_012515825.1. GTDB lineage: Bacteria > Fibrobacterota > Fibrobacteria > Fibrobacterales > Fibrobacteraceae > Fibro-01. The sequence continues at coordinate 24,427 of JAAYXQ010000294.1, read as the reverse complement.
TTTAAGGGAAGTCGATTGGACAGAAATAGTTCATGCTGGTAATGAAATACGAAAAAGACGATACCCTCAAAACAAAGTGGGTTATACAGCATATCGAATTATTAATTATACAAATATTTGTTCTATTCAATGTTCCTTTTGTTCTTTTTGTCGGTCACGCGAAAATCCAGAATCATTCGTTCTCTCACTTGATCAGATTCGTCAAAAAGCACTTGAAGCAAAGTCTCTAGGAGTAAATCAGATTTTTTTGCAAGGAGGCGTTCATGCGGGCCTTCCTCTAAATTATTACGTGGATACACTTCAAATGCTTACACAAGAGCTCCATGTAGAAGTGCGTGCTTTTTCTCCAGTGGAACTTGTTTATATAGCGAAAGCGCATCATATGCCTCTCACTGACCTATTAGACCTTCTAAAAAAAGCTGGTTTATCTTCTGTGCCAGGCGCAGGAGCAGAGCTATTATCAGATTCTATGCGTCAAAAATTAAGCCCCAAAAAGCTGTCCGCAAAAGAATGGGGCGATACGATGATTCTCTGTCATGAAAAAGGCCTCCCAGGAAGCGCCAATATTGTGTTTGGAAGTGATGAAACTCCTAAAGATATCATAGAACACTTGCAAGTCATTCGCGACATTCAAGACAAGACACAAGGCTTTTTAACTTTTGTGGCATGGACTTTTCAACCTCAAACCCCTCATTTTCCTATTCGTCATGTTACAGGCCAAGAGTACCTAAAAATAATTGGGTTATGCCGTCTATTTTTTGATAATATTTCTCATATTGAAGTTTCTTTACTCGGCATGGGGACATCATTAGGAGAACTAGGGCTATATAGTGGCGCTGATGACATAAATAGCATTGTCATTGAAGAAAATGTTTTAAAATCACACGGATTAACAACAATTGAAGAAGCAGAGTCATTCATAAAAAACGCTGGCTTCACGCCCTATTTTCGACGATTTAATTTTGACTGAGAAAAGTCCATCTAGACTCAACTGAGTTTTTTTATGCCGAGGCAATGAAAATCTCATCTAACCAAACCCAGTTTTTTTCATGCAGAGACAAGCGTATTTTTGTACCACAAGGGTATCACTCTCACTAAATGCTAAAGCATATAAGTGTTCGTGTTCCTGTAAAGCAAATAGCGCAGGCTTAAATAAAAAAATAACTCAGTTAAATTAAATCACAATAGTTGCATAGCAGACGGGAATGGCTGTTATTGATGAGCTCAATTGAAATGTAATTGTTAGAAAAATCAATGAGAATCTCATCTAAAATAGCCCTGTTTTTTTATGAAAAGTCGAGCGTTAATTTGTACCACAAGGGTATCACTCTCACTAAATGCTAAAGCATATAAGTGTTCGTGTTATTAGTAATCAAATAGCGAAGACTTAAATAAAAAAACAACACCAATTAATTAAATAACAGTATTTAAATAGCGGACGAAAATGACTTTTTACTTTTGAACGAATTTTGTGTGGCACACAACTGAGTGAAAAAGTAAAATCATTTCCGTCAACCATAGTGATGTCCATAAAAAAACGAAATAAAATCAACCCGAGCGAAGAGATAACACCATTACCGTCAACAAGAGTGATATTGAAATAAAAAAACCATTAATGGTGTTTCTGTAGTCTTAATTGCCATGAAAAAGACGAATAAAGCCCCCTTTTTCAATAAAGCAGCAATTTATTTTGACTATTTTTTTACTTTTTTTAGATATAAATCAAGCGGTCTTTTCGACCAAAAATTCGTAATTTTGAAGACTATGAAACATTTTTTACTTTTTTGCTTATTATTTACCATCTCAGCGGGCGCCAGAGTTTCGATTGAGTTTGATAAAGATCGCATCGAGGCTGGAGCTCCATTTGAACTTCGAATGATTGTTCCTATCCAAGAGCTTGCGGAGCAAAGAGAAACGCCTCGACTCATGATGCGTGATGGCTTTGTTTTTAGAGCCCTTGATAGCATGGACACAAGAACAGCTGATTTTTTTGGCCATGGCATTCGAATTCGTAAGTATATATTCAAACTTACTGCTCCTAAAAAGGTGGGTTCATTTAGCGTAGGTCCTTTATCTTGGAAAGTCAACGATAAAGAATATGAATTAGCCGATCGAATCCCCATAGAAATCAAAAAATCCTTTAATGAAGGAGCTCTTTCACTTTCTTTGACTCCAAACAAAAAAAGCGTTTATGAAGGCGAACAATTTTCGCTTCTTTTATCCATGAGAACTTACGAACACTTTGAAGGCAATGTGGCATTTACTGGTACTGAACTAGGAAATGATTTTATTGCCCATCGTTCTGACCTAAAAGACTTGAAATTCCAACCTGTGCCTGGATCTAGAACAGATATGGAATCCTCGGCGCGCTTTGCATGGCTTGCCCCAATGAAAAGTGGAGTACTCACAATTCCACCAATTCAAGTGAAATACACTAAAAGAGGCGCTCCTAAAGTAGTAGAAAAGAATCATTCTTTTGGAGGTTTTTCCTCTACATTTAAATCTATTTCTCAAGAATCAGTAGAGGCCGAAGCCCAATCTGCTCCTATTACATTAAAAGTGCTTTCTTTACCAGCATCTCTTCGCCCTGTAGACTTTACAGGCATGGTGGGCAATTACTCCTTTGAAGCGGCTTTTGATAAAAGTGAATTAAGTATAGGTGAAGCTCTCACATTAAACATCACTATTAAAGGAGATGGAAAACCAGGAACCATTACTGACCCTAAACTTCCTGATTTTTCTGATTTCCGCTCTGTTCCTCCTGAAAATACAACTAGCAAAACCATTAGGTCTGGTAAAGTGATTACCACCAAAACGACAAAAATCTTTTTGTATCCAAAAAAACGCGGGACATTTGTTATTCCAGAAATTACTTACAACTGGTTTAACCCAAGTAAAAAAGCATACGAAACGGCTTCTCAAGGTCCTTGGGAAATACAAGTAGAGAAAGGCTCTGAAGAAGATATTGCGACTACCACAGTCCCTGTTCCAGTGACCGTACAAAAGCAAGAAATTGAAACGCTTGGTCAAGATATTCGTTTTATCCACCCATTAAATCATATTTCCTCAAAAGCACATGCCTTTTACAAAACGATTCCTTTCTGGGTTTTATTATTCACACCAATACCACTTTACCTATTATTAGCAGCCTTTATTAGAAGTCATCGCAAGCATATTAGTAATGGCGCCCTGATGAGAAAATCTAAAGCGCAAAAAAATCTTAAGCAACAATTACAATCCGCTAAAACGGCGATGCAAAAAAATGACCCTAGAGCTTTCTACGCTTCTTTAGAGAAAAGTCTTATTGGTTTTTTAAGCGATTTAACCAATCTTGAATTCCAAGGAATGACTCGCGAACAAATGAAAGAGACTCTTCAAAAGCAAAACTTGCCTGAGACTCAAATTCAGCAAATCGATTCCTTGCTTGAAAAATGTTCAAGCGCCCGATTTGCTCCTTTATCTTCCATCTCAATGGAAGTCAATCAAGAAGTTCTTAAACAAGTGGAAAAGCTATGCTCCGCTCTGGAGGTTTTAAAATGAAAAAGCTCCTGACTCTTTTATTCTTTTCTTTATTTATCTCTTCTGCTTTTGCCAAAGACTGCTCTTCTGAAGCAGAGAAAGGAATGAATTCCTATCAAAACGGTCAATACGAGCAAGCCATTGATTTTTGGAAAACATGTACTGACCAAGGCATAGAACATCCAGATCTATTTTATAACTTAGGTAACGCTTATTTTAGACTCGGACGTCTTGGCTTTGCCATATTCTATTATGAATCAGCGCATCGCTTAAATCCTAGCGATAAAGACATTATACACAATCTAAAACACGCAAAATCGTTAACCAAGGATAAAGTAAAAGAAGCAGAAGAAAATCCAATCCTTGCTTCCATTTATGCCCTTCATCATTTAATTTCCTTAAAAGGAGAATTATTGATCGTGATAGGGTTAATATGGCTTATTGCAGCCATTCTCCTTTTCAAAGTCATCAGTAAATCACCTCGAAATAAAAATATTTGCATTGGCGCTATTTTTATTTTATCCATTTTCTTAGGAATCATTACTTTAAGCGCAGGCTATAAGATTTTTGTTCTAGAAACAGAAACCAAAGGTGTCGTTACTGCCACCAGTGCAGATGTCACAAGCGCCCCTCATGACCGAAGTCAAACGCTCAATATCCTATCCGAAGGGACTGTTTTTAAGGTTCTTTCTATTGGAAACGGTTGGGTAGAAATACAACTAGGTGAAAAGATTAAAGGCTTTGTAAAAACAACTGAAGTAGGAATAATTGATGACCTTCTTTGATTCTTCTACTGTCCCATGGATAGGAGCTTTAGCAAGTTTAATTGCAGGGAGTGCAACTGCATTGGGTGCTTTAGGCGTTTTTTTAATGCCTAGAAAAAATGCAAAGCTTGAAGATGCCTTCATGAGTTTTGCTGCAGGAGTAATGCTTGCCGCCGCCTTTTTTGGTTTAATCCTTGCAGGGATTCATGCCGCTGAAAAAATTGGATTTTCGTCAATTTCAAGTGTTAGCATTGTGATTGCGGGCATCCTTCTCGGGTCTGTTTTTGTTTGGTCATTAAATCACTTCATTCCTCACGAACACTTTGAAATGGGGAAACATGGCTTACCCGATACATTACGCCTTAAAAGAATATGGCTTTTTGTAATTGCGATTGCTATTCATAACATTCCTGAAGGAATGGCTGTAGGAGTGAGCTTTGCAGGGAACAACATGTCTAATGGAACGTCTCTTGCTTTTGGTATTGGGCTCCAAAACATCCCTGAAGGATTCGCAGTCGCTGTCGCACTTCTTGCTGTTGGATACAATCGTTCATTTTCATTTGTTGTAGCTTCCATTACAGGTTTTCTAGAGCCCTTAGGAGGTCTTATAGGAGTACTCACTTTAGGGATAGCTCAAACGTTTTATCCAATAATTCTTGGATTTGCTGGTGGTAGCATGTTATTTATTATTTCTGATGAAATTATTCCTGAAACGCATCGAAAAGAACACGCCACCCTTTCAACGTTTTGTTTATTAGGAGGCTTTGTCATAATGATGTTTTTTGATGTTTTATTTGGTTAACTTTTTCTAATTGAATTTCAACATCAGAGCTATTTCAAACATTAATATCTGTTTCAAATGAGGGGTTTCGTCATCTAACTTTTCATGAATTTGACGATATTCGATATAAGCACTCGCAGAGGCCATTTTATTAAACTGATACGCCACATTTGGACGAATAAACCATTCATGTGTTCTTAAAGGAACCGTACGATCAGTCAATGAAAGAGAAGGTTTATATACCACGTATTCTTTACCATCTATATTCCACTCCCTAAACACTCCATCCGTACCACTTTCTTTATTTGTCATATTAAAGTCGTCTTCTGTATCATATAATTCACGTATAGTCTTCTTATACTCATAACCCGCCGTGAGCTTAATATCAATATCATTTTTTAATTTAATATACCATTTCCACAATTGAAATCCGCGTTTTGTTTTAAAGGGATAAGTAATCGTTAAGTCATTAGCCACGTTATAGCCATAATCTTTATATAAAGAAGTATGCATCCATGGCGTATTCAAGAAATAAGAAGAAGTATCTTGAATATTCTCTTGCTCTGCAGGCCAATTCGTTTGGCTTATTACTTCCTCTTTAGGACGTCTATCTGAGTATTCTAATTTTAAGCGCACACTATTATCAATACGAATATTATTATTTAATAAAAATGAAAGCCGAACTAAAGGATTGAAATTCCAGATTGTGGTCCATGAATCTTCTGCACTCTGGAAAGGCTTCACGGTGGTCATATAAGAATAATCCATGCGATGACTTGTTGAAACACTTTTAAAGCTACTCAAGAAACTAAGTCGTTTTGCAAAATTAGGAATAGTCATTCCCACACCAATTTTTGGCCAAATAACAGTGCTATCAATATACAGAGGATATTCTCTAGATTGAGCAAAATCCTGTTTCCACTGCAAGTCACCCGTTAAAACGATATCCCAAAATGGGAGAGTTAAACCTGAAGCAATCTGGAAAGCCCTAGACACAGCATGCTTAAAGTTTCCTTGATATACAATCGTATCTACATTCTGGTTTAGATACTGTGCAAAATTTCTATAATCATCTCTAGAATCTAATGCCATATCACCTGAAATAATGTTCCATAAGCCTCTATTTTTATAGCCGTTACCCAAACCTAATCCATACAAATAATATTGAAATGCATTTACACCTTGATCTTCGTATAATTGAGCGAGTGTAAAATTTTCACCTATTGTATTCAAATTTACAGTCCAGTTTGTTCTAAACTCTCTCCACTTTAATTTTTCAAGGAGTTTGGCGACACTATTTTCTTTTCCAAATAATTTGGCAAACTCAATCAATTTAAATGTCGGAGCAAGCTCAAATCGATTTGTTTGTGAAATAGTCCAAAAGTTCTTTTCTAAAGCCGTTTCATCAAACAGACTAAATTGATCTGGAATTGTTTTCTGTTGGCTAAAATCACTTGTGAATGACGTTGAGAATGGTAAAAATGAAATAAATGAAGGAGTTAAAGACACTCTAAACTGCTGATTTCTTGCTCGTTCATTTCTTAAAATTCCATAAGCCTTACCATAATGACGCTGCCCAACACTATCGACCTTATAAAAATAGGTGCTATCATATAAAATCTTATAAGAGCTTTGATTCTGTAAATCAATGGTCATTGTGTCTCCCGTTGGAGTCACTGTCGCAATTGTATCAATAGGAATGGCAATCACACTATCTCTAGACACATAAACACGACGATCGCTATGATCATAATCAAAAATACGATCCATCGCAAATAAACCGCCTTCGTCAAAACTAAATAGGTTTTCAGCTGTAAAATCTTCCCGATCTCCACCGCCATACATATCACGTTTAATATTAACACTATAACTTGTAGATAAGAATGGTAAAATATTCCAACGAATATTTGCCTTATGATTTAAATCAGCAGTGTATGTTACCACCTTATCAGATTGAGGTTCTACATAATCAGCATGACGATCTTGATCTACATAGCGGACATAACTAAAATCAATTAGAGTTAAATCAAATGTCTGTGGCCATGGTTCAAAAGACATGTCAACAAATGGTTTCGCCCAATTCTTATTTTGCAACGATTTAAATGGCTTATAGTTAAAACGATTAAATGTACCTAACCTATATTCAAGCATGGTACGATATGAATAGGTAGAATCAGCATTGATTGACGTCTTTGATTCGGTTTCGTTATAAGAATAACTCCAAGCTGGTCGTTCTAAGAATACTTGAGAAAGAATTTCTGCAGCACGCCCTTCATCTGGTTTATATTCTTTGCTATAGCTTAAGCTGAAATTCTTATTCGTAATATAAGACTGATACCCTTTAGCCTCGGCAGCATCTCTTTTTGCCTGTTCTTCTTCATAATCCATAGTCAGTTTATTTTGAATGAAATCTGAAGATATATCAACAATGTTATCGCGACTTAATTGTAAATCATCTGTTGGCTTTAAATAGGGACGGGTCGTTGTGCTACTATAACCAAAACTCATCGGTATTCGAAGACCATGTTCTTCATTAAAGAACTTATTTAGATTAAAGCTTACATCCCCAGCAACATCTAATTGAGAAGCCGCAACGGAAAGCGAAGGCTTAGGAGAACCACCTGTTGTTGAAAGAGTTGCAAAATCTCCATCTTGATAGCGTAAAGCTCCTGAAAGGGTCATAAAATCAGAGACATTCACTTGACCAGACAAACGAATCGCATTTCCCCAATCCGCGTCCATTTCAGAAAGCCTCAAATCATTCACCCAAAATGTTCCGTTCAAATCAGAAGTAGAAGCACCTTCATCAGCAATAATCACAAATCGAATCCAATCTACAGAACTTGTCGAAGGATTACCAACAAGTTTGATTTTTTCATCTCTTTCACCGCCAAGATTTTTTTCAACTGGCACCAAATAAGGTGGGCGTCGTCCTTTCTTAAGATCAGAAAAAGCGGAGAGAGACATGGCAAAAGCATTGTCAAGCCAGTTTTCTTCATGACAATCTTGTACTCGTGCAGAAACACAATTGTAATTAACTGGTTTAAAACTCCATTCATAATAATTATTCGAACCTTCTAAAGCACCTTCACCAAATTGCAAAGCGAAACGAATAGGAACTGTAGCCGCTTTCGTTTCATAATGAATTTCCATTTTAATGGATTTATAAGATGTAAAATCTTTTACTCCATTATCAAAAACGCGAGTGACTCCCACTTCTTGACCAGGAGAAAGGTTTTTATATTTGAGCACTAACGCAGTTTCTTTCAATACCGCGTTCGTACTAACATCTCTTTCTGTAGCAGAATTTGGCGATTTAAAATAAACATCAGCATTCTCACGATTGTTGATTGTGGATACATCAATAAAAGCAGTATCCTTAATGTTTACAGACGCTGAAACTTCTGTTTCACTTCCATTTATTTCAGCCACTTGCGACTGTTCTGTACTAGACGTCATATAATGTTCAGAAGCATCTGTTTCTTCCCAATAATTTCCCATCACTCCTAGCTGAACAATTTGCACTTTAGCTTCTGAAACCCCTGGATTTAAATTACCAAGCCATAATCTTGTAAATTGAGATTCAGATAATATCGTATTATAATTGTTACCACTTTGAGAAACAATCGTATCATACTGACTTAATGGAATTCTCCAACGACGCCATCCATTTTTCAATGTTTCAAATAGAGTAGAATCATTACTTGACAAATCAATCCGATAACGAACAAAACTAATATCTACATCTAAGGCGCCATTACGATTAATATCTTCTGAATCATAAGAACGCTCTCCAGCATTTCCTTCCGTTCCATTAATAGAAACAGGAGGATCACTGTCATCATCTAAATTTGGGTTAAAATTATCCTTTGCTATATCAGTATCAAATGGCTCTGGATTTGCATAGCTCCATTCACAACCAGACACACGACAATCCCAAACAATACGTTTTTCCTCATTACCAGAAAGGCCATCTAATCCTTTATCATGAAGAGCCGTTGTAAAGCCTAAATCATTTTCGCCATCGTAGGTCTTATTAGGTGAGGCACCATTGATAGAGATATCTTCACTAATCAGACCAAGATCCAAATAAATGGAACCCACATTTCCTCTGGCAACGATTTCAATATATTTTTTTTGACTTAAGTCTTCGTAATAACTACTGTTAGGACGCATAATACCGCCCCAACTTTTACCAACTAAATTATCATTAGGCCTAAGAGTCATTTTTAAGACAGATAAATGCTGATTATCAACTTCTGAATTACCAACATTTGGATAAATATTTTTATACAATTCTGTATTATTGGAATGCCAAATAAACTCTCCCTGATGCCTATAGTCTTGATGTTCAATATAAGTACTGACATTTTCAGCTACGCCTCCAGGAGGAGAAGCTGGGAACCAAAGTGTTCGAGACATTGGGTAAATTAAACCAGAAGTGCTATTTTCAAAATCTTCCACTAGCGCAGAATTATTATCGCTCGTATTGGCATTATGGTAGCTGCTTGCATATTCTGCTTCAAACCGCCAGCTCGAAGGAGCTTTTGCGTCTAACAAAGGAACCTTTTGAACTAAAGAATCTAACCAGGCGGCAGAATCCAATAATCTCAAGTTAAAGCCCCATAAGAAACTAGAATAAGGTTCATTTCCAAGAGTAGGAATCGTAGCTGTAGTATTTTGACTCTTATAAAGTGCTGTAATACCAAATATAGAACCTTCAGAAAAGCCATATTGATTCAAAGGCAACTCTGCTCTTGCTCCAAGCAACACCTTACTATCAATTTCAAAAAGAGGTTCGCATTCAAAAGTAACCTTAATTTGTTTGTTCGGATCGAGAGCTCGATCACTTAATAATTCAATTTGTCCCAATTCATAATTCACATCATAATCAGTACCGCGCACTAAAATTTCTGAACCAGCTTTTAACTTTTCTGTCCCTGGAGAGATATCCATACAAGAGCCCGCACTCACCGAATAACTGGAATTAGGATCCCGAACACTGATGGTAGAGCTTCTTCTTTTTCCGACAGACTCAAAATAAAAACGGCTGGTGTAACGATTTAGATTATGAACAGGTAAGGTATACATCTGAGCGAGGGTTGCAGAAGAATCAATCCATCTAAGCGGTTCCAAACAGTTTTGTTTTGCTGTTTCAATCGATCCTTTACTTGGTAAGCAAGGCAACCACATTTCACCCGTATACGATCCCGATGCATCTTTCTTAAATATGGAGTTATCATTGACTAAAATCTGCCCTGTAATAGAATCAGCAATACCCATGCTTTTCAAAAAAGAACCAATATTTCCTGATTTATCTTTTAGTCTTAGAATAAAGTTACTGGAACTTTCATCTGAAATTCCAACAGAATAAACATTTCTAAGCATTAACTTATCTATATCTTTTAATTCAGAAAGAGTTGCATCCCATTGAATTAAAACCACTTTTGAACCTTTAGAAATAGTAGTACCCTTACGTTCAGTTCCATCATTACTCCAGCTCGCGGCTATTAGAGTATTTTTTGAAACACCATTGATTTTAAGAATTCCCGTTTTTGAGTCATAAACATAATCACTCGCAGGAATCTCAATCATACGTTCTACTTCTTTTTCAATTACTTCTCCAGATTGCGTTTTATAAACTACTGTGATTTTTTCTAAGACATCTTTACTTGTATTAAGAGAACTTCGTTTGTAAAGTTTCAAATTGGTTGCGGGGTAAGAAGAAGTCATTTGGCCTACAATTGCAGATTTGATGTAAGCGTTACGCGCATCGTGATTTAAGAAATAATAACGATAAGGAATAAATCCTTTATCTAGAATTTGGAATTCCGAAGTGCTTTCACTTGCATTAATCGTATACTCCTCTTGGCTTCCACCATCTTGAGACGCAATAGTCGTTACCTTCCAGTCCCCAAATTTCCAGTCCGCCTTAATACCGAAAAGCCCTTGATGATTTTCAGAATACCCTGTTAACTCTGTTCCACTTAAACCTAGAGAGGTAGTACCAGCCTCAATACGTTGCAATATATAGTCCTCAAACTCATTTTTAAAGGACTCTTCATAAACAACACGTACTTGATTTTTTACGCCAAGACCACTTTCCACATTGTTAATTTCAACGGTGACATAAGGGCCTATCTTTCCCTTCACCATAAAGCTTGGATTATAATCTAATGTCGGAGAAGGCCACAAATTATCGGCCGTGCTACCAGGAGCATTGTCTTTTTCTCCACGCCCCAAAAGACGAATATCCATTGAGCCTTGTAAAAATAAACGAGGCTTATTAAAACCAAAATCTTTCATCCACGCAGGCATATTGACAGGGATCGTGATATCGAGCATTGACCCTGTTTCTGGAGGAGTATAACCGTCATAAGGTTTCCCTATTAAAGAATTCAACCAAAGACGTCTTAAGCCTATATCGTACATATCCATTACATACAATGCTAATTCAGGATAATGAGCAGACCACAACTCGAGAGTATCTCGACTAAACTTATTTATATACTGTTCTTTAACCTCTAGTTCTCGAGTGGATATATCAATATCATGAACATAATTCTTTTGGCGAGTATAATTCATTAACGCGCCATTTTGCTGGCCAATCCCTCCTGTTGGCAATAGACTATTTAAGGGGGTTGTATTTGGAGGAAGAGGAATATACTGAACAGACGTTGCAATCGTAGAGTCAGCCGAATGCGAAAAAGCAAAAGACAACAGCAAAAAAAGGACAAGCAATGAACTTGAACTAAAGCGAGTTTTTGTAATAAGCAGAGTATATTTCAAAATTATGCACCAAAATACAGAATTTTACAAGAAAAAACTATCTTCAAGAAGAGAATAGTAATAAATTTTGTGGTATGCTTGTACTCATTGACCTTTTAGGAACGCTTGCCTTTGCTATTTCTGGAGCTTCAAAAGCTATTTACTATAAATTGGACTGGCTAGGGCTGCTTGTAATGGCTATTGTCACAGGAGTGGGTGGAGGTATTACTCGAGACCTTTTACTCGGTTCTACACCTCCTTTAGCCCTTCAAAATCCAAATTACATTATGGTTTGCATTGCAGGTGCATTTCTAACCCTCATCGTAGAAAAAAGATTTCGCTTTTTTATGAAGCTAACTTTGATTATTGATGCTTTAGGGCTAGGCTTTTTTACCGCTGTCGGTGCAAGTAAGGCCGCTCAAATGGACTCTAGTGCTCTCACCATTGTTCTTCTCGCAATGATTACTGCTGCAGGTGGTGGCTTAATCCGAGATCTCCTTGTAAGCGAGATACCACAAGTTTTAAGAAGTGATTTTTATGCTACGGCAGCCCTACTTGGAGGCCTCCTTTTCTTAGCCTTAGAAAACACCTCTTATTCTTTTTCTACACAAATACTCATCACTACATTCTTTACTTTTGTCATTCGGATCATAGCCATTAGGCATAAACTTCATCTTCCTAAAACTGGCTAAAAATATTTTCAAATGTTTTTAAGCATTAAAACAAAATAAAGACTCAACAAAAAAACCGACTCTTAATAAGTCGGTTTTTTCTTTTTAGCAAAGTTCTAAAAAACTATTAAAGGAGCCTTAAATAAAAGCTTCTATACCACCACGGCATTTTGCCCAAGAAGGATCCTTTTTAACAAGCATATTCATGACCTTATCATAAGTCTGAGTATTACCGAATCCTTTCCACAAGCGACGTTCAACAGATTCGCCTGAATCCTTATCAATCGTCGTAATGGTATCATAATAGTTCTTATCATCCTTAAATTCTGAAACGAGAATACCCTTCAAGTGATCAGAATAAATTTTAGAGGCATAACGCAAAATGGAATTATTAAAGTCCAATTCATTATCCACTAAATAGTTAAAATCTTGTATTGGATCACCATAAATCAACCAGTGACGTAAAGCAATCGATACCACTAAATCACGAACAGCACTTCTAAAGACAAACTTATCTTCTAAGCGACCATTCCATGTGATCTTTGTAAGTGGATTATCGTCATTGGCTTCAATAGAAACACCTTGCCCAGGAACCACATTTCTGATTTTAATAGGCAAACGAGTTAATAATTGCCATGCCTTTGTATAAGCAATGGTTTTCCGAACAAAATCTTTTTCTTTTTGAGGAGAGACACGCAAAAAAGCACCAAAACAACGTTGGTATAAGCTTTCCTTATCAAAAATACAATCAGAAGATTTACTTTCTGAGATTTTTGCATCCATCATAAAAAGAGTTTTAGCTAGTTCAGGACGCATACGAACTTCCAACTTACGTGTTCTTGCTTTTAAACGAACACCGTCTTTATAAACGTATGTAAAGCCTTCTTCCTGATAACGCTGCCAAATAAAAAACTGTAAGTCATCAGCGGCTCTAAGATGATAACTAAATACTGGATTCTGACGGTTATTAGCCATTGTGACTTGTCTTAAAAACGAATCTGATCCAGCATAAGGGACAACGACTTTCACCAAAACTTGTGGATTAACTGGTTTTTTGCTCTTTTTCGCATATTGTTCATATGTAAAAAGACTTTGAGCACCGTTAATAATTTTTGGACGTTCAATCAAAAGCACTTTTTTGCCATCACGGTCTTTTAAGCGCAAATCGTCCCCAGTTAAGGTCATTCCGTTATGTAAAAAAGGAAAGTCAGTGGAATCATTTGAACGTTCCATTTCTTGGAAGGCGTCAATCAAAGCAGCATTCGTATGAGTTAAATTACCCAAATACGTACGAATATTACTAGATACAATGGCCATATTGTGCTTTGTTTTTAATCTCTTTCCAAGATTCAAGTGATATTCGAAAATAGTACGAATTGGACAAAATCCTAGGAATAATTCGCCTCGATCACTTGTCATATGTAATGGAGCAGCGTCCATTTCAATTTCAAGTTTATCATCTGCAGAGCGGAAATCCCTTGTTAAGTCATCATGTTCAGCAATAATTTCCACTTTTGCACGAACATCAATTTTCCAAAGATTTAATTTACGACGTAAATCCTTAAGAGTACGCTCCATTTCGGAATCAGTAATATCGCGACTATATCGAGTACGAAGAACTGTGATTTCGAGCGTTTCCATATATGGACGACTTGCTGGAGCATCCTCATCGTCATCTTCTGTTGAATTCACATCTAAAACAGCCCAAGGATCAGCTTCTTCTCGGAGGGACATAAAAAATGGATTTTCAGGATCACTCGTTCTAAATACGGCAATCTGTAATTGTTTTAAATCTTGATTTAGATTACAAACCACTTTTTCCAAGGGGGTCATTTCATCAAGAAAGATGAAAAGTTCTAAAAATCCTTGTGAATATTGAAAACCATGAAAACAACCTTCTTCATCTAAATTGAGGTGCCTTAATGCTTTAATTCGATCTGTGGGGTCATTAGGATTTAAACTCAACAAACTAGCGACAAAAGAGAGCCTGCGTTCCTGCGACTTTGTTAATTCCATTATTTCCTCTAACCAAAGTTCAAAAAATAATACATATATAATCTTATATATGTTACATAGATAATAAAAATATCTTTAATACTGCTTTTTGAGTATAAAAAAGATGTTTCTTTTAAAAAACATATTCAATTTTTACAAAACAAGTACACTAAACTGGCTTTTTTTTAAAATTGTTGATACTGCACAAAAAAGCAATCCGAAGTATATTATCTTTTTTCACCTAATTTGACCTCTCTTTTTTTTAAAAAAGCTATGATTGTAACAAATAGGCAGGAGTATATAACATGAATCTTCTCGATTGTTTTGCAGAAATTAAAGCTAAAAAAGCAACTAAATTAGACTTATCTAATCAACACCTTCGTGTACTTCCCCCAGAATTATTCACTCTGGATTTTTTAGAAGAACTTATTTTAGACGAAAATTTGCTCGTTGAAATCCCTGATGACCTATGCAAACTGAAAAATCTAAAAAGCCTTTCCGTTAGTGAAAATGATCTAATGGTTTTACCTGATAGTATTGGTGAATTATCTCAATTAGAAAATCTTTATTTAGGATACAACAGCCTTTCTGAACTTCCTGAATCCATTACAAAGCTAACTCATCTTAAAAAAGTCAATATTGCAAAAAATCAACTACTCGATTTGCCTAAAGAAATTGGTCAATGGGCAGAAGTTCAAAAGCTAAGCCTCCATGATAACATGCTTTCAGAAATTCCAGAAAGCATTGGAAAAATGAAGAATCTTGAAAAGCTTTATCTGGATAATAATGATTTAAATGCTCTACCAAGTTCTATTGGCGGAATGAAAAAACTTGAAATTTTAATGGTTTCAGGGAATAATCTCACATTTTTACCAAAAGAAATAGGTCTTTTATCTCAATTACGAGAACTCGTTCTAGATGCCAATCAATTAGATTCTGTTCCTGAAAGCCTAGCTGATTGTAAGAAATTAGAGTTTCTTTCTCTTGTTGAAAATCCTATGGTAGAAAGTCTTCCAAAGATTCTCGTCTCTAATTCAGGTCTCCGAATCGAAAGCTAAACCGTGAAAACATTTTTACGCTTAATACGTTTTTGCTTATTATGCGTTGTGACATTCACAATTCCTTCTTGTATTCTAGACAATCCAGTTTCAGAAGTACCTGATCCTTCTGAGTTTGAATATAATTACTGGCTAGTTTCTCATTGGTATCTTCATAGCGAAGAAATTAAAGAAGCTTCTTTCTATGAAGGCAATACAACGAAACTTTACAATAGTCTTTCTGATCCGTATACACAATACATCCCTCCCTCTATCTCAGATGAAGCGGAGCAACAAATTAATACAAGTATCGTTGCAGGAGATATCGGCGTAGAAATCCTCTTAAATCAGCAAAGCGAATACCCTCTTTTTATTTATAGAATCTACCCATCTTCTCCAGCATCTAACGCAAACATAGCTCGCTACTCCACGATCATTTCAGTTAATGGAATTGAACTTAAAGGGAGTAATGCCTATACAACGTATCAACAAGAACTAGCCACTCATAAAGACATTATACTCACTGTTTCAAAAAACAATGTAATTGATACTTTTTCTCTAACAAAAGAAAACATAATCATTCCCACTATTTTTTTAGACACCCTTAATGGCGTTCTTTTTATTTCTATTGAAACATTTAAGCCCTATACTTGGGATCAAGTTAATGGCTCTTTAGGCGAAATGCGTTCTATTCTAGAGAAGACCAAAAACGCTTCCCTACGCGTTCTTGATCTCAGGAATAATCTAGGCGGTCACTTAAATCAATGTATTGGCATGGCTGATCTTTTTGTTTCGGAAGGAATTCTTTCTTCTCGCTCTTATAAGCAAATCAATGCTGACGGAAAAATATCATTATTTAATAGTACGACAGTCGCTACCTCTGGAGACCCAGGAGAACAAGGGGAGTTTCTGCTTTTTGTGAACCGTAATACGGCTTCTTGTGCAGAAATTTTTACTGCCGCTCTTGCTCAAAACCGTTCATTTACAGTCGTTGGAGAAACGACATATGGAAAAGGGGTTGGTCAAAACACATGGAAAACAAAAGACAATGGTCTAGCTATTATCACCAATATGATTTTTAAAACACCCAATGGTTCAATTTATAACACCCAAGGAATCGAACCTGACGTAGTTTGTGAAAACGCAAACTATGATTGCATTTTCAACTTGATTCAAAAAAAATCTTTATTAAAATCAAATAATATTAATTCTGTTTATTTTGACTCATTTTTTAGACCGAGTTTATATGAGCCCTTTTCTTTTGGTGGAGCAATTGAATATATTTTGGAATAGGAGGTTTTCAATGAAAACAAAAGTCTTTATTTCGTCTAGTTTCTTTTTATTTATGGTTCTTTTTTTTAGTCTACTCTTCATGAGCTGTACTCAGGAATATAAGCCACTTAATCCAAATAACCAAGAACCACAAAATAGAAATGATTCTATCGCCTATGAATTTGAGTGGAACTACCTCCTTTTAAAAGGCTTTTACTTTTATGCAGATCAAGAATTATACGGCATAGACTATTATGATGGTCTCTTAAAGTCAAACGATCCATATGCAAAAATTTATGCCATGTACGAAGAGATGAGTGACCCATTTACTCAGTATTTCTCTCCAGAGTATTTTGACATGGTCATGAACGCACTCATCTATTCAGAAAGTACTTCTGGGCTTGGATTTGAGATAAATAAGGATTTAAAAGTAACGCAAGTCTATGAAAATGGCCCTGCAGAAAAAGAAGGCTTGCAACGAGGTGATCTTGTTTTGATGGTTGATTCCAACTCTTTTTCTTCAAAAGAAATTTTTGATCGGTTAGTAGAAGGAGAAGTTGATGATGAAAGAGAAATCATTGTAAAACGTGATTCCGATACTCTTTCATTTACTATTGCAATCGATTACATCTCTATGCCAACAGTCTTTTTAGATTCTTTGGATAGCATTCCCTTAATCAAGATTACTGAATTTACAGATACTACGTCTAATGTAGGTGGAACTTATGCTGAGTTTAAAAACGCCTTAATTAAAACCGATGGTGCTGCTGCTACGATTATCGATTTAAGAGGTAATCCTGGAGGTTCTATTCTTCATTGCACCAAAATGGCTGCAGAATTCTTGAGCAAAAATGATACCGTCATTAATGAAATATCAAAAGATCTTGACTCTACAACTTTTGAACAAGTGACAGATACCGCTGTTTATATTGCACAAAAAGATGGTCTAGGTAAAGGACGCTATTATGTATTTCTTCAAGATGAAGGGAGCGCTAGCTGTTCTGAAATTTTAATTGCAGGTGTGACAACCAACTTAAAGTCTCCCGTTATTGGAACGCTCTCCTATGGAAAAGGCATTGGCCAATATTACTTCATCACCTATCTTTCTGGTATAGCTGGTGTCACTTCATTTAATTTTTATGATAAATCTTTTGAAACCTACAATCACCGCGGCATTATGCCAGACTTTGTTTTTGAAAGTGATTCTTTAATTCTTGCTAAAGCCGCAGAACTAGCAAAAGCAAAGACCTATAAAAGAACAAAAAAATACGGAACCACCTATAAAGCCTTTGAGAAAAAAGCCTCTAATTCCCAAAAAGGAAAGGCCCAGAACAAACCTGGAGCCTTTAAGATTAAACGTTTAGAAAAGATTTAATTGAATTAAGGCAAGACTCGCATACGTACATTCACGTCAAGCGAGTCATTTGCTTTTTGTGGCTCTTGCGCTTCCGTAAGGGCCAATTCTTTTTTAATTTCTTCCACTTGTACTTGCAAGCGAGCTAAACGAGCTCCTTCTAATTTTGGTGTAGCTATCATCGTCTTAGTTAAAGGATTAATCCATTTCCCTTTTGCATTAGTAAACCCAAAATGTAAATGAGGACCTGTACTTCGGCCTGTGCTACCCACTCGTCCAATGACTTGCCTTGGCGCTACTCTAGTACCAACACTGACGCTTCGTTTATCTAAATGCAAATACCAGCTTGTTGAATTATCCCGATGACGAATCGCTATTTTATTTCCGCTATATTGATCAAAACCTGATTTAATAACCGTTCCTTCTGCAACTGCATAAACAGGGGCGCCCCTTGGGCTACCATAGTCTACCCCATTATGCATGGTTCGAGACCCCGTAATAGGATGAATGCGAGAGCCAAAGGAGCTTGTGATGTGTAATCGATCTAAAGGATATCTTAATCCATCAAAAATCAACGCCTCTCCTGAAGCCGTATAATGCGCATTAAAAGTACTTTTAGGATCTGGATCTTCATAACGGAACGCTTCATGGTGTCCAACAACTCGACCTTCAAATTCAGCATAAAGAACCTTACCACTAATCCAAATGGAGTCTTGATAAAAAGATTCTTCTAATAAAATGCGAAAGCGATCCCCAGGTTGAGCATGTTGAAAAGCCACTTTACACTGAAGAACACCACTAACAATCCCTACCATACGTCCAGGAATCCCCACCTGAAATAAAAGACCGTTTAATGTAGAACCACTTTCTAAAACGCCTTCAAATACAGATTGCTTTTTCACAAGCGGTTTTGAAACTAGTTTATACTCAAATAAAGAAGTCTCTGGGTTCAAAAAGAGTAAATGAATCGTTGCTGGATTTGCCTCATATCTAAAGATGCGAACATTTTGTGCTGAATCTTTTGCGGCATAAAAACGTTGACCCACTTTTAGAATAGATAATTCAACGCTATCTTGAATGGAAAGAACTATTTTTCTTCGTTGTTCATCATTAATTCCCATTCGATTTAAAACCTGAAAGAGTCCTTCTCCTGCTTGAACCGAATCATGCACCACTTGAAGATTCGTCAATTGATTCTCTTCTCGCTTTTTATTTTCCTGTTGCAAAGAATCTAGTTCATGTTCTAGAGAAACCACTGTTTTTTTTAATTCGTCTATTTTCCGAGCTTCGCCACAGGAAGCAAGAAAAAACAAACTAGCGATAGTAATAAATAAAAATAAGCGATGCAAAATACCTCCAATAAAAAAGATCAATGATGTATTCCCCGTTAAAGGCATCACTGATCTTATCATTGACTAATAAAATATTATTGAGCAGCAGCTGGAGCAGCAGGGGCGGCAGCTGGAGCAGCAGCTGGGGCAGCAGCGGCAGGGGCTGGCTTAGCAGCAGCTGGTTTAGCAGCAGCTGTTTTTTTAACTGTAGCTGGTTTTGCAGGAGCAGCAGCTGGTGCAGCGGCTTGTTCTGAAGCCTTTACGCCTAATAATTCCATTTCGAAAACAAGTAAGCTATTGCCTGGAATAACTTGACGACCACGAGGACCATAAGCTAAATCACTTGGAATCCAAGCTTTAACTTTTGTCCCTACTTTCATCAACTTAAGAAGTTCTGTCCATCCTGGAATAACTGCATTCAAAGGAAATTCTGCTGGAGCACCACGTTTAATGCTGCTATCAAATTCGGTTCCATTCAAAAGTGTTCCTGTATAATGAACGCTTACAATGTCAGTTTCTTTAGGAAGTTCACCCTTACCGTCAATAATGACAAGATATTGTAAACCACTTTCAGTAGTAATCACACCACCTTCAGTCTTATTCTTTTCAAGGAAAGCTTTTTGTTCTTGAAGATTCTTTTCTGCAGCAATGCTATCTTTTTGAAGCTTTTCTTGTTGACGTTTCATAGAGAAGTCATTCAAAACAGCAAATAAAGCAGAGTCAGACATCAAAAGCTTGGCGCTATCTTGTTCAAAACGTTCTGCAAAAGCCTGCATAAATACAGCGTAATCTAAGTCAATAGAATCGCGCTGAATAAGTAATGCACGAGCTTGTTGACCAAAAGAAGCTCCTAAAGCGTAGCTATAATTGTCTTTTTCAGTAACAAGTGCAGTCTTTGCTGCTGGTTTCCCCATTTCATTACATCCAAATAAAAAGATAGAGGTTAACCCTACCGATAACAATAATTTGAGATTCATATAATCCTCTTTGTGAAAAAACTGATGCACGCTAAAATAGAAAAAGAAGCGATTAAAAAGTCTTTACATTTTATTTTTACTTAATTCTGACAAGATCGAAGCGTATTTTGTTGTTTTTTAGAACCCATTATATGTATTTTTGGTGAAGTTTATTTTTATCAGAGTTAAATATGTGCGGTATCGTTGGTTATGTTGGAGAACAAGAAGTTCTTCCTATTCTTTTAGAAGGACTAAAAAAGCTTGAGTATAGAGGCTATGATAGTTCTGGAATTTCAATTATTTGCAATCAAAAAATCCAGACAGAAAAAGCCTCTGGAAAAATTGTAGCTCTAGAAGAAAAACTTCATAATAAGTGTTTCAAAGGCACCATTGGTATTGCTCATACTCGTTGGGCTACCCATGGGGCTCCAATTGAATCCAATGCTCACCCTCATTGTAGCTATGACGGTAAAATTTCTGTTGTTCACAATGGCATTATCGAAAACTACGCCATTTTAAAATCAAAGCTAGAAACCGAAGGTATTACCTTTGTCTCTGATACTGATACAGAAGTCATAGCGCATTTAATTGCAAGACTTTATAAAGGAGATATTAAAGCCGCCGTTCTTAAAGCCATTAGCAAATTGGAAGGCGCTTTTGGTATAGCTGTCCTTTGTGAAGACGAGCCCAATGTTCTGGTAGGCGCACGCCGTGGAAGCCCTTTAATTCTTGGCATAGGTGATTCTAACGATTACTTTTTAGCAAGTGATGTATCTGCCATTGTTCATCATACTCAAAAAGTGGTGTACCTCGACGACAATGATGTTGTTGTGATTAAAGGTTCGAAATACGAACTTTTAAATATGAGTAATCAAAAAGTACAACGTGAAGTACAAGAAGTAGAATTTGATGTGGAATCCGTTGCCAAGGGCGGTTTCCCTCACTTTATGTTAAAGGAAATTTTTGAACAGCCCGATTCTTTACGAAACACGATGCGTGGCCGACTTCTACTCGCTGATGGAACAGCTAAACTAGCGGGCTTAGATGCTAATATTAAAGAGCTTAGATCCATTAATCGTATAATCATTATTGCTTGCGGAACAAGTTATTACGCAGGTATGGTTGGCGAATATATGATCGAAGATTTAGCAGGGATTCCTGTGGAAGTAGAATACGCTTCTGAATTCCGTTATCGAAATCCTATTATTAATCCAGGTACACTTGTCCTCACCATTTCTCAATCAGGAGAAACAGCAGATACACTTGCCGCATTAAAAGAAGCTCAACATAAAGGCGCCACCGTTCTTGGCATTTGTAATGCCGTAGGTTCTTCTATTGCCCGTTACTCTAATGGCGGTGTTTATCTTCATGCAGGGCCAGAAATCGGTGTTGCCAGTACAAAAGCCTTTACTTCTCAAGTCGCTGTACTTGCCATGATTGCTCTTTTGTTAGGTAGGCAACGTCATATTTCATTTGAGAAAGGAATTGATATAGCAAAGGCAATTTTTGATGTTCCAAATCTTGTTCAAGCCACACTTGAGCTATCTGATCAGATTGCAGAAATAGCAAAGAATTTTATTCATTCTAAAAACTTTCTTTACTTAGGGCGCCACTATAACTATCCTGTGGCCATGGAAGGAGCTTTAAAACTTAAAGAAATCAGTTACATTCACGCTGAAGGTTACCCAGCAGCGGAAATGAAACACGGGCCTATTGCATTAATTGATGAAAACATGCCTGTAGTGGTGATTGCCCCTAAAGATGCCCTTTTTGATAAAATTGTATCAAACATTCAAGAAATTAAAGCGCGTGGTGGTCGCATCATTGCAATTACTACAGAGCAAAGTACCGTTTTGGATCAATTTGCTGATCATGTGATTCAAATTCCACAGACTCTTCCGATGCTTATGCCATTAATCACTTGTATTCCCTTACAATTACTCGCTTATCACATTGCAGTACTACGTGGGAACGATGTAGATCAACCAAGAAACCTCGCAAAGAGCGTCACTGTCGAATAATTATTTATCTTTTCTTTTATGGTTATTTCTGAAAAAGAAGATTACGAAGTTCGCATTGGCGCCTTTGAGGGTCCAATGGATCTTTTACTTTACCTGGTTCAAAAAAATGAAGTGAATCCAGGTGAAATTTCAATAGCAGAAATTACAGACCAATATTTATTTTGGATTAAAGATTTAGCTCAAGCAGACTTATCTGCTGCAGGCGATTTCCTTTTAATGGCAAGCCGTTTAATGGCCTTAAAAGTCAGAGAACTACTCCCCAAAGAAGCACAAAGTGAAGAAGAGCTTCTAGAATTTTCAGAAGACCGCGAGCAACTTTTAAGAGAAATGCTTGAGTATCAGCGTTATAAACAAGTCGCTAAAGAGCTTCAAGAAAAAGAATTCGAAAACTTTGGTACTTTTTATAGAGGCCGATTGGAAAGGTCTCATAATGAAGAAGAAACGCTTGCCGATGCTAATATTTGGCAACTATTCAGAGCTTATCAAAAAAGTCTAAAAGCTCGTAATGCCGAAAGTATTCATCACATTGAACTAGATTACGTCACCATCGAAGACCGTCAGCAAGTAATCAGCAACTATCTAGCTGCCCATGGAAGAGCCTTATTTGAAGACTTGTTAGGCAGAGATCAACACCCGATCGTAGCTGCTGTAACGTTTATGGCTCTTATGGAAATGATTAAAACAGATGAAGTGGTGTTCAGGCAAGGTGAGCCCTTTGGCCCTATCTGGCTTTATCGCAAAAAGAATAATTTAGACTATGCCGATGAAATGGCAAATGAAACGGTAATTCTTTCAAAAGATCCTGAATTCAAGCCAGGATTAATTGACGCTCTTCGTGAAAGAGAATCAAGCCTAGCTCAAAATAAAGCAGCCACTATTGATGCAGTGATGCGAGAAGCCGTCTTATGGGCTTCTCAAGGAAAAATGATTCAAGAAGATGATCTCATCGCCATGCTAGAAGGGCGCATTTCTCTTTCAGAAACAAATGAAACGCCTACAGAAATTCAAAATGACTCTTCAGCAGAAGCTTCACCAGCAGCAGAAAATAAAATACTAGCCGAAAACGCTTCGATAGAAGAAATTAATCCCACAGAACGGTTGGAGGAGGATCTTTAAGATCCTTATTCTCCTTCGCGGCTTGAAATTTTTTCTCTATCAAATCGAATTTATTTTTTTCTTTTTCTTTTGCTGCTTCAAACTTAGCATCAAGCTCTGCGGCTCTATTTTTTTGTTGAGATAAAAAATCATCTAAAGAAAGTTTTTCTTTTTTGTATTCTCGATGACTTAAAACAGATCCTGTTTCTGGATCTACCACAAGAGTCGCTTTACAGCAAGGACATTCTACAGAAATTGTTTTCACTGCCATAACAAAAATCCTTAATCATCATTTCTTAATAAACCAGCGCGAATAGCCCAGTATACTAGTTGCATTAATGATTGAATTGCAGCAGCCACATAAGTAAGCCCAGCAGCCAAAAGAACCGCTGAAACAGCTTTATATTCTCGACCTTGTTGCACAATACTCAAAGCCTGCAAACGTTTTTTAGCACGGTTAGAGGCATCAAATTCAACAGGCACCGTGACAAAAGTAAAAACAGTCGACAAAGCAAAAAGAGCCACACCAAAAATGGCGACGGATTGACCAAAACCTAATGATTGAACACTCATTAAAACAATACCAATAATCACAAGCCAAGGGCCTAAATTAGATCCAATATTGGCGGCTGGGACAATAAAAGACCGAAGCCACATAGGAAAGTAATTTTCAGCGTGCTGCAAAGCGTGCCCGACTTCATGAGCGGCAACGCCTGCAGCACTCGCCGTCGTTCCATGATACACGTCTCTAGATAAATGTAATGTCTTATTGAGTGGATTATAGTGATCCGCTAAAAAGCCGCTAGTTTCATGAATCGTTACATCGGTCACTCCTGCATCAGCAAGAATCGCTTTTGCCACTT